>CAZAPN010000013.1:0-17914 GCA_964487145.1 uncultured Planctomycetales bacterium
ATTAATCTTGAATGTAATTCTTCGGCTGTTTTTTTAGCGATGTCCATTAAAGTTTCTTCTTTATAAGGAATCTGGCGGCTGTCATAAACCTGACGAAGCCGAGCCGCAACCAAGTTTATGGATTCACGGGAAGGATCATAAAAATGATGTTCGGCTTCATGCTTGACATTTTGATTCTCCCGAATGGAATAGAGTCCATCATAAGATGGGACTTCTTGAAATCCCGTCGCAACAATTTTTCCCGCAGACACCCTTATTCTTTCAATGGCAGCCCCTTTAAAATTCTCCCAGATACCCAATGGTCTGCCCTGAACAGCCGGAACAATCATTTTGTCAAGGTCATTGACGATTTCCGTGCGAGGAATATAAATGCGTTTTTCTCCAAGAGAATACCAAGCCCCCAAATTTAATCGACTAAAAGCCTTTTGAGGCTCGACAATCCACGCTTCAACCTTTTGGCCTTGGCTTGTTGAATATTCTCTTTTTTCAACGACACTCAGTTTTACGCCATCCTGAGAAAAAGTCCGTCGACTGCGCAGGTCAATCGCTTCCTGGGCTTTCACGCGCATGGCATCAGCAATCCGCTGGTAAATGATAGCCGGATTTTTCTTTTGTTCGGATGTCAAAATCTTTAATACTTCCCCTTTATATTTTTTATATAAAACCACCGCCCTTTGGGCATCTGACTTATCGACGGTCAACCAATTCATATACTTATCTAATTCATCCCCATGGGGGCCATTCCAATATTCCGAAGCTCTTGCCCCATCAGAGGCAAGTTCTTCAAGCTTCTCCACAATAAGGCCAGCAAGGCCTTCTTCGGAAACTTGAAGAAGAGGAAGGTTGCGAGCTCCGGGGAAAGAACAACTGTTAAAAATCAATCCTGCCAGTAAACCACTCAGGAGAAACGTTCGACGATTAATCCCGTCGGAGGCTTCTGTTGGCAAACTCTGAACTTCAACATCCATCCGGAAATCCTGGTTGACCTGCTCGGTCTCAATGACAGAACGTTTTCCTCGATCGATAACCACCTGGGACCCATAATCAAATCCCCCCCGTTTTATTTTGCTTTCATCCCGGATAAACGCCCCTATATAAATACTGTTTTGTAAACCTTCGGAAAACCGATCCATCTCTTGAGAACTCATGAAAGGTTTATTCCCCTCCTTAACCCCTACCCATGTTCTTCGCCACAATGTGATATTGGACTCTTGCAGGATGGCATTGCGAGACACGGGATCGGTCAAATCGGCATAAAAAACCTGAGATTGAATCTTGCCTTTCCATTGGGGATGAGTCGCGCGCAACTGGTCGATAAGCGTTTTTAAATCGCGCTCATGCGTATCCAGCAAATCGGCACGATAATCATAAACAATAAGATTAATAACCGCATCTGGGGAATCGAGCGCATCCATGACTTTACCCGCGGTCACAAACAATTCATTCTCCGTAGGGATCGGTGAAAGCTCATCTCCCGGGCCGAGGGTCGTGATCACAATATCAGTTAGTTGACTATCCTTAAAAAGTTGTACAGCTTGATCGACAGCTCTTATTTCGGCTGGGCTCAAAGGAGCCGTGGTCCCCCAATGATATTCCGACGGCGCTCGAAAAGCCATGCGCACTAATCTCAAAATCTCATCCCTCCCTAATGCTTGATAAGGAGAGAACCAGTTTGCAACCATATCGGGGTTATAACCTATCCCGAGATATCTTAACTCCTGTTTGATGATACTTACCATTTCCTGAGACATCTGTCCTGAGCTAGATTCGGAAGCGACTGCGGGAGGGTGTTGTCTCTTCGTCTCGTCGACTTTTTCACCACCTCCAGTAGGCTCTGCCATCCCAATCACGACTTGCGCCCTAAAATCATCTCCGCTTATTTCTTTAAAGCTTTCCCATCGAATCAAAGCTCCAACAGGAATTTTAGATTCTAACTTATGTGTAAATGTGATCATTTCTTCTGAGCTCAAAGCATCTGTTTTATCTAAATAACGAACCCCGACCCAAGTCCTTCGCCAAAGAGTAATATTGGACGGTTGCAACATATCCTCCCAATGCGGAACATCCATAATATCCCCATAATGCACCTTAAAATCAATATTGTTAGCCCAGTCTGGATAATCTAGGGATAAAGACTGAATTAATTTATCCGACGCCATTTTATCTCGATTCAATTGTATCGCCCGATAATCATAAAGAACAAAATGGATGTTAGGCTTATTCCTTTCTTGGGCATATCCTTCATTGATCATTTCCATAACGGCACGAAGCTCACTCTCCGAGCCTGCCAAATTATCACCGGGACCAAACGTCGTAATTGTGATATCCTTAACCCCGTTTGCCCTTAATAGCTGGACAGCTTGCCGGACAGCTTTTTTTTCATCGTTTTCCAACGAACGATTCGTTTCGCGAGTGAATCCTGGAACTTTCTGAAAAGCCTTTGTCATCAAATCTCCTAAATCGTCATCACTTAAGTGGGAATACGGGGTAAACCAACCGATAACGTTGTCCAAGTCATATTGCGAGGATCCCGGAACTTGATGGATAATCCGAATCCACTTTTCTCTCTCCCCCGCCCCGTCGGTCGATCTTGAAGCGACCGCGTTAAGGTCTTTGGGCAGCAATTGAGGATCAAGCGCCGCTAAATTGAGCGCAGCCTTTTGCATGTGCTCTATGGTATTGGCCGCAGCTACCGCAGCTTCCCCCGGGGTTGCAGAAGTGATCTGTGGTGTAATCACAATCCCGCCCGAAAAATATTTCCTCGGAATCACTTCCTGCGTAAAACTGTCAAAATCATCCTTGATATAGTTATAAACCCCCACCTTGTACGCTTCCAAATATTGCTGATAGATCTTCTCCTTGATCTCCTTGTCCTCCACATCAACCCCCGCCACCTTGTTCTGATCCATATAAACCCGGCCGAGGAAACTCTCACGTAAATTTTTCTTAAACCACGTCGCTAATATCAGCGAATTGTATATCTGCCGTAAATATTTAAAACTTTCCCCTTCGTTCACTTCTCTCTCAATCTCAGGGATAATCAAGTCCCTCACAATATCTTCCGACACAGCTGCTGTCTTTTCAACCTCTTCGTCTTTCAACTCTTCCATCCCTTTGTCTTGATCCCCACGGCTTTTCTCAAAGGCCAGATAATCTTTTTCAAGCATAACTTTCAATCGGCTCTCGACAATAAACGCCACATCTTTGTTTTCATACACAACAGCCTTGTCAGGCATAATCCAGACCTTATTGAACGTGTTTACCGGAATTTCCGTCGTTCCATAGAGCTCATACGCTTTTTGATAAACCTTATCCCAAAACGTCTTTCCTAACTCGCTTTCCGGATACATAAGCGAAGCCGTTAATTGCTTCAAAAGATAGTCCTGCGCCAAAAGGTCCCGGCCCATTTCGGTTGTGCCGAATTTTTCAGGGATGATTCTATCTTTCTCAAACGGAGATAAGTTGACCCACAAATCATTCTCTGGTACGGTTAAGGACGCCAGAAAGTAACGGATGAGTTTCTCAGACTCCAGCTTTAACTCATCCCCCTCCAGATTCGTTTTGGCGGTATCGATAAAAAAGTCAAAACGAAGCGGATTATCGGAATAGATTTTAATGCCTTTTAAAACCGGCGGCTCGAATGCGGGTGTCAGCTGCACCATCATCCCAGGTTGAGGTAGATTCAGAAAACTTTGGGCAAAAGCTTGAGAGGGAAAGAGAGAACTTTCCAAGAAGCAGAAAATAACCAAGCTTGAAATTATTTTAAAAAAAAGATTGTGTCGTTTGATGGATAGTTTCATAGATATTTGTATTAATAGAAATTTTATTCCCATAATTAAAATTTAATATTAAAAGCACTAAAAAAACACCTTTTTCTGATCTTTCTTCCCTTTTGAAGAAAACGTTTCCTTTGCTTACTATTTTAGAAGAAATTAATTCAAAATTAGCCCCAAAAGAACAACCCCAGGGCTGACTTTGTCAACCCTGGGGTCAGAAATTTTTAAAAAAGAAAAATTATTCGTTCAAAGATTTCTCATGCCAACAGAATTTCATTAGCCGTGCTTTTCCCATCAAATCAATCTTGCTGAATTTAACCCCTAAGTTCCAAATATCCGGATTGATATTCCGGGTCCACAAGACTTGGCCTTTCAGGGGGACCGGGGCGTGACCATCGGGCAATTCCACAAAAACCTCGATTTCACTATTAACCACAGCCGGCTCTTGGGAGGCAACGATTTTTGCGCCAGAAGCAGAAATATCCCTTAAAAATCCTTCGGTTTGTTTTCCTTCGGAATAACTACGTAGACGAACAGGAAGCCCTGCCATAAAGCGGTCAAAAAGACGTTGATCTTTTAACTCTGGAGACATTGAAAATTAAGGATCTGTGGTAAATTAGACCGTACAATATTTATTGAGTAAGGCGGCTGTACCGTCAATAAAATCATCAAACGCAAGCCCCATCCGGTAATGAATCGCATCGGGCAATTTTTGGATCCATTTGACACGCCCCATCACAATGACAGATTCACTATCAGGCGAAAGACGAATTTCAATAGGAATTTTTGTATCGACAGCGACAGCTTGAGAGGAAATAAAACCGACCCCGCCACGACTGATATCGGTGGTCTGACAGCTGGAGAAAGGGACGCCTTCCTGCCCTTCAACAAAGACAGCGCATTGACGTCGACTGCTTTTTCTTTTATCACTAATTTTGTTCATATCTCATTCCTTGACTTTAGTTTAACACGACTCTTATAAAATGCTAAAATTTTTACAAATATTTTTGTGCCTTTTTTATTAAGCTTCTTTATAAGAAAATGACATATTTCTTCCCTGGCTGCGCAAACGCCCTAGAATTAATTTCAACATTAATTTGGGCCCAAGTTCGTTAAATCAAGTCGTCATTAAATCATGAAATGTCTTTTGCTTTTCTATGCCGCTTATGTTATAGTCGGCCTTGAGAGTAAAAAAGGAGGGATCTATGTCGGGAGAAAAATCTTCAAAAAAATCAGATCAACTCAGCTATGAAGAATATATGGCTTTGAAAAAGAAAAAAGAAGAACAGGCCAAACGTGAAATGCCAAAGGCCCTCAAAATAATACTTGCCATCCCTTTTATCCTCATCTTACTTTTCGGATTGTTTTACATCCCGTATGTCCTTTTTAATTTGATAACAAATCCAGCGGGCAAGTAAAACTTTCGACTCTGAAAAATTTTCAAGGCTCAGTTTTAAGACTCATCCAGGGATTTTGAAACACAAAGAAAAACAACTTCGGCAGGAAAACAGTCTATTGGGACTCTTCCAAGAACTGTTCGAGCTCTTTGACTAATTCCGGGCGGTTCAATTTTCGCAAGGCCGTGATTTGCCGCCTCAGTTCCAATAGATCTCCTCGACTAAAAGAGACCGTTCCCAAACGCCAATGAAGGTTGGCATCATCCGGATACTTTTCCAAAAGCTTCTTATAAATGTCACTGGCCGTGTCCCATTTCCCTTGATTATAGGCAATCAACGCCTGCGCACGGCTAAAACCATCGCCGAATCCTTCGCAGGAAACAAAGGCCACAACAGCAAATATACAAAACAAGAAAAGGAAATATTTATTCTTCATCATAAGGTCCTTTAGGATTCTTTATATTTATTGTACTCTATCACATTTAAAAAATGTGATCTTTCGGTAATATTTTTAAAATTAAAATAATCCATATTGAAAAAACCTTCTAAGTACGGTATAGTTTGATTAATTTACCGAATCTTTCATGAACAGCGCCTCCTTTACCATCACAGACATAACAATCAGTCTTCTTCTGGCCTATTGTCTTTACAGCGGCTGGATCAAAGGTATCGTTCGCATTCTAATCGGCCCGCTGACTTTAGTGATTAGCTTGGCTGTCGCGATTTTCTACTTTAAACAAACTCATAATTTTTCGTATACATTCTTAATTTTAATACTAGGTCCACTTTTTTTATCCATTATATGGGCTATTCACCTTTTCCTTCTAAGAAAAAAGATTGACGCCGAACCTTCCGTCTCTCCTTTAAGCCGTCTTTTGGGAATGGTTTTTAATTTGGGCTGGGGGATAGTCCTCATCGCCCCGACCCTCATGACGATCATGTTGATTCCTCTGCCGTTTGCTGGGCTTAAAGCTGTTCAAAAAGATATCGGAAATTCGTATGCCTATGGGGGCTGTCAAAAATTGCTTAAGAAACACACAACGCCTCTCTATGATGTCGAAAAGGTGGTCACTGTTTTTAAGGATCCAGCACGGGTCGAGCAACTCCAAACTTTACCTGAATATCAAAAGATCTCTGAAAATCCACTCGTCATCAAAGTCATCGAAGACAAGGAAATCATGAAACAAATCCAGTCTGGAGATATCATCAAGGTCATGAAAAACCCCAATATTCAAGCCTTAATTAACGATAAAGAATTAATGGAACAGTTTATAAAACTATCACAGAAATTATTAAAAGAAGAACCTGCCGCGAAGAAATAGGTGAGAATTCAGGAAATATCTTTACTCTGGCCCCGTTGTTTAGCCCTGTTTTATAAGTTTCGGGCTAAACAACGGGGTTAATTCCGGCATGCGCTTTAGGGAATTGGCCAAAGGCCAATTCCCTAAAGCGCACCTGCATTAATTACTTCCCGATACAAAACTGAGAAAAAATCTTATCTAACAAATCCGCGTCCATATTCCGGCCGGTAATCACATCCAAAAAATCAACGGCGGTTTTAATCTCTTCCGATATGAACTCCGCCGATAAATCGTCCTTCAACGCCTTTTTCGCCTTCTCGACAGAATGAAAAGAATGCTTCAAAGCCTCAATATGACGGGCATTGCTTAACAAAAGGCCAGGGAAATGGTCCACCTTCCCATGCCAAACATTTTCGACAATCGTCTTTTGCAATTCCTCGATCCCGGTACGATGCAAAGCAGAAATCCTGAGGATCTTGGGCGAACTCAACATCTTCACCATTTGTTTTTCGTCCAAGCGCGCAGGGAGATCACATTTATTCACTAAAACTAACACTTTTTTGTCCCGAATTTCTTGGATAATTTCTTCGTCCTCTTTTGAAAAATCAACCGAGGAATCCAGCATTAACAGAACAATGTCCGCGCCTTGAATCGATAAACGGCTGCGCTTAACAGCTTCTTCCTCAATCGAATCACGCGGATGAAGAATCCCGGCCGTATCGATGAGCTGAAAAGGAATGCCTTGAATTTGTGCGGTCTCTTCGATCGTGTCGCGCGTTGTTCCGGCGATAGGAGAAACTATTGCCCGGGGTTCGCGCAAAAGGACATTCAAAAGCGATGATTTCCCCACATTGGGTTTTCCGCAGATAACAATTTTTATTCCTTCTTTCAAAAGCCGTCCGTGATCGCTTGAACGGAGAAGTTGGGAAATTTTTTTCTCGGCCAAATGAACTTTTTCTAAAAGCTCAAGATTTCGAGCAACATTTATATCATCCTCGGGAAAATTGATAGCGGCCTCAAGCTCGACATAAATGGCCATCAAATTTTCGCGGATCGATTCGAGCTCAAGAGTCAAGTCCCCTTTCAATTGATGTACGCTCACTTTCAAGAAGGCGTCAGTCTTAGACTGAATAATGTCTAAAACCGCTTCCGCTTGGGCCAAATCGATGCGCCCGTTTAAAAAAGCGCGCTTGGTGAATTCTCCCGGCTCCGCGAGCCTTGCGCCTAATTCCATGGCACGATGAAGGATCGTTTTTAAAGAAACAACTCCGCCGTGGGAACTGACTTCCACCACATCCTCTTTGGTATAACTTTTTGGGGCACGCATGACAGTTAAAAGTCCCTCATCCAGGATGTCCGCCTTTAATTTTTCTGAAGGGCTTGGGCCATCCCCGACAATCCATCCATAATGGACCGTGTGCGTCCTCAAAACTGACGGTTTTTGTCCTGACCTTGTTAAAAACATTTTATCCGCAATGGAGAATGTGTTCGGACCGCTAATGCGGACGATCCCAATCCCGCCCTGCCCGACCGCGGTCGAAATAGCAACAATCGTATCGTCTAAATGGGCTTTCGCCATATTTTCCTCATTTCTCCTACAACAAAAAGTGAACCTGTAAAAAGGACCACATCGTCTTTTGTGGTTTGTCTTTTCGCAAGAGTCCACGCCTGACGGACATTGTCCGATGACAAGACGCGATTGGATCCGAAAACTTTTTTCCATTCGGCCCGGTGAAAATCATAGGCCCGAGGATGTTGCGCTCGCGTCGTAATAATTGTTTTCGAAAATGATCGAACCTCGCGACAAATTCCTTCAATATCTTTATCGACGGAAACGCCTAAAATACAAATTACCTTACGCTTAGGAAAAAGCGCTAGAATAGTTTCTTTCAAAATTTTCATCGATGCCACATTATGCGCCCCATCCAAAATGACAAACGGGTTTCGTGCGACAATTTCAAAACGACCGGGCCATCGGGTCTGGGCAACACCGTTAATAATGGCCTCGCGTTTAATTTGAAAACCCAAATCTTTTAAAGCTGTGACAGCACCGACGGCCACCGCGGCATTCGCCGCCTGATGAGGACCAAGTAAAGAACTCGTGAAGTCAAAATCATCATGACCAGGAATCTGCACAGTAAAAACAAGCTCCCTATGATCCTGCCAGACCGTCTCAAAACGAATATCCTCATTTAAAAATAATGTTTTTGCCTGAAGGCAATCGCAATGTTTTTGAATAATTCTTCTAACCTCAGAAGGCTGCTGTGAAACAATCACGATTTGCTCCGGATTTTTGACAATCGCGACTTTTTCCTTGGTGATGTTCTGAAGTTTTTTCCCGAGAATCTGGGTGTGCTCCAAACTCATCGGAGTCAACACACACACCAAAGCATCAACAACATTGGTCGCATCAAGGCGCCCCCCAAGACCTGTTTCCATGACCGCAAAATCAACGTTATGTTTGGCAAAATATTCGACGGCCATGACCGTCAAGATTTCAAAATAAGTTAACGGGCTAAATTTTTTCTGTAAGCTCACTTTCTCAATCGCAGGCTTCAATCGTTGCAGGGTTTGGCCAAACTCCTTGGGAGAAATCGCTCCGGCAAAATCCTTTTGAATCTTTTTATCGGGGTCGAGGATACGGATGCGTTCGCGAATATCATGCAAATGGGGGGAGGTGTAAAACCCAGTTTTAAAGCCCGCGGCATGTAAAATGTGCGCAATAAAAGCTGAGGTCGAACCCTTGCCTTTTGTTCCGGCGACATGGATAAACTTTATCTTTTGTTGCGGATTTCCTAAACACTCCAGAAGGGCATACGTTTTATCAAGATAAAGGGTCTGCGCGGAAGCATCAAAATGTGTTTCAAGGTTCGTAAAAGAATTGAGATAGTTTTGGGCTTGGCGAAAAGTCATGGGGAAAAGTTTACGAGCTCACGAGTTTAGCCAGTTCCACGAGTTTTAAAAACTCAAAACTTGCTAACCCATCCACTAAACTTTTAATGTTTAAAATGCCGAATCCCGGTCATGACCATCGCGATTTTCGCTCGGTCAGCCGATTGAATGACCTCAGCATCCGAAATAGATCCGCCGGTCTGAACAATGACCTTGATCCCGGCTTTTTTCGCGACCGTTACCGTGTCCGGTTTTGGGATAAACGCATCCGACATAAGGAATGCGCCTCTCGCATTTTTTCCGGCTTTCTTAACAGCTGTTTCGGCACTTTCGACACGGCTCGTTTGGCCGCAGCCAATCCCGACGGTCTTCGTTCCCTTCACCAGGATAATGGCATTGGATTTAACATGTTTCACGACTTTCCAACCAAAACAAATTGCGGGAATCTGGGATTTGGTAATTTTGATTTTGGAGACAACTTTCAATTGCTGAGGATCAAGAGATTTTTCATCGGCATCCTGAAGCAAAAGTCCTCCAGACACTTTCTTAAAATCATAATTTCCTTTTTTGACCGAGGCAAAATCGACTTCAATGAGCCTGAGGTTCTTTTTCTCAGTCAAAATCTTTAATGCGCCTTTCTCATAGCCGGGCGCAATAATGCATTCCATAAAACCACTCTTGAAAATCAGCTGCGCGGTTTTTTCATCAACCTTGCGGTTCAACCCAATAATGCCGCCGAAAGCGGAAAGCGTATCACATTGCCAAGCCGCTTTATACGCCGCGGCCAAAGTTTTGTCTTCTGCCACCCCCGACGGATTATTGTGTTTAATCACAACAGCCGCGGGCTGATCAAATTCAGCGACAAGATTTAAAGCCGCCTGCAAATCAAAAATATTATTAAAGGAAAGTTCTTTCCCGTGCAATTGTTTTAAGCCGGCCAAACCGCTTAAGGCCTCTCGTTCCCTATAAAACGCGGCTGACTGGTGGGGATTCTCCCCATAACGTAAATCCATCAGCTTCACATAACGCAAGACCAACTCCTGGGGCATCTTCGAAAGCGTATTCCCCCGAAAACGGCTGCTTAAAAATTCATAAATCACGCTGTCATACTGTGAGGTCGTTTGAAAAACTTCCAAGGCCAGTTTGGATAAAACAGCATCGGAGAGAATGCCCGTATTTCGGTCAAGCTCATCCAAAATTTCTTTATAACGTCCTGAATTGCAAATAACGGCAACACTTTTATAATTCTTGGCCGCGGAACGCAACATCGATGGACCCCCGATATCAATGTTCTCGATCGCTTCTTCGAGTTTAACATCTTTTTTCTGGATGACGCGTTCAAAAGGATAAAGATTGATGACCACCATATCAATTAAACCGATATTTAAATCCCCAATCTGCTTCATGTGATCTGGATTGTCCCGGACCGCCAGAAGCCCCGCGTGGATGGTCGGGTGCAAAGTCTTAACACGACCGTCGAGAATTTCAGGGAAACCGGTATAATCTGAAACCTCTTTAACCTCAATTCCGGCATTTTTCAACATCTTGGCGGTTCCGCCGGTTGAAATGATTTCAACCCCAAACTTTTTTAGACCGCGGGCAAATTCAACGATTCCTGTTTTATCTGAGACGCTAATCAATGCTCTTTTGACCTTAATCATGAGTTTAACCTTTTTGTTGTTTAATAAGTTGAATGATTGTTTTTGTAAAACGAGGCAAATCTTCGGGCTTACGGGCGGTCACCAAATGGCCATCCACAACAGTTTCGCTATCAAGATATTTTGCGCCAGCAGCAATCAAATCATCCTTAATCGCGAAAAAAGATGTAGCTCTTTTGCCTTGAAGGATTTTTGCCGATACGAGAAGCCACCCGCCGTGACAGATCGCCGCAACAACTTTTTTTTCTTCAAATAATTTCCGGACGAATTGAACGATTCCTTCATGACGCCTTAAGAAATCCGGGGCCCATCCGCCGGGAATAATAACGCCAGAAAAATCCGAAGAAGAAGCTCGATCGATAGATATATCCACCTTGATGGGATAACCTTCTTTGCTGGGGTATATGTCTTTAGAACCGCTGCCGACGATGACAACGGGAATCCCTTCTTCTTTAAGACGCAGATAGGGATACCAGACTTCCAAGACCTGATAAAAATCTTCAACGAGAATGGCGACAGGAAGAATTTTCTTAACCATACAAGACAACCTTAGTACATTGAGGAATTTTCTTAAAAAAACCCATAAGGATCGTGATCTTGATTAATGAGCTTTTGAATTTTGATTGTGGCGGTAGGAGCGAAAAATCTGGGCCGGCCCCTTTCCAAGGGCCGGCCCAGATTTTTTCTTAGAATTTCTTTTTTCCTTTGTGTCGCTTGCGTTCAGAAGGCTTGGAATAATACCGACGCTCTTTAATTTCCATCAAAAATCCTTCTTTTTGACACTGTTTCTTAAAAATTCTCATGGCTTTTTCAAAACCATCTTTATCTGTTACTCTTACTTCAACCATTATCAATCACATCCTTCTTGTTTGTTGGTTAGTTGAAATCACAAAAATCTATCGAACGGAGTTATATATTAACATAGCCTCCTGGGATCGTCAAATCTATAAATTTTTCATGATCCCGATAGGAAAAAAAGAACGAAAAACTGAAGGGCCCTGCCGCCGCTCATGGCGGTGGCAGGGCCCTTTAAAATTTTACATGATTCTTTTATTCCGGGTCGTAATACGTGTACGTCTTGCCGGCGTAATTCCGTAAAGTATATTTCCCCTTCTCATGGGATATCACATACGTCGGATTAAGCGGAATCTTCCCTCCTCCGCCAGGCCCATCAATCACAAAGGTCGGGACCGCATATCCGGATGTATGCCCGCGAAGCTTCTCTATAATATTAATGCCAACAGATACCTTCGTCCGGAAATGGTTCGAGCCGACAATAGGATCACACTGATAAATATAATAAGGGCGAACCCGAATCTTCAAAAGCTCATGGACCAATTTACGCATAATGTAAGGCTTGTCATTAATCCCTTTCAATAAAACGCTTTGGCACCCTAACGGGATCCCATTATCCGCCAACATATCGCAGGCATTCTTCACGCGTTTCGTAATTTCCTTGGGATGATTAAAATGCAAACTCATCCAAATGGGGCCATATTTCTTGAGGATCGTAACCAATTCAGGGGTCACTCGCTGAGGCAACGTCACAGGAACCCTGGACCCAATCCGAACAAATTCCACATGCGGGATTGAACGAATATTCTTAATAATATCTTCTAAAAGATTATCACCCAGGGTCAAAGGATCTCCGCCGGAAATTAAAACGTCCCGAATCTTTTTGTTCGAACGAATATAATCATAGGCCGCCTCAAATGTCGAAGGCCTCAACGTCCGACTTCCGTCCCCGACCATGCGTGAACGCGTACAATAGCGGCAATACATGGCACACATCTCCGTCACCAAAAATAAAACCCGATCGGGATACCGATGGACAAGCCCATGGACAGGCGAATCTTTTTCCTCTCCGCAAGGATCATCCATCTCATGCTGAGAACGCTTCAATTCATCAGGCAAAGGAATGCACTGGCGACGTATCGGGCAGTGGGGGTCTTCCGGATCAATGAGAGTCGCAAAGTAAGGAGTAATCGACATCGTCAATTTGTCCTTGCAATGCGCAATCCCTTCTTCTTCTTTAGGGGTTAACTTGATAATCTTGGACAAAATGTCCCGGCTGCGGATACGATTACGCAAATGCCAACGCCAATCTTCCCAATCCAGGGGCGTGGCATTCTTGAAAAGCGCCATGATTTTATCTTCGCGGGTTGCCGCGAGGGGCGTTGCTGTCAAAACTTCGTGGGCAACGGATGAAACATCATTTACAACATCATGAGAGGGATTCATTCTTCAGTTCAATTCTCCTTAAAAAATAGTTTATCAACTAAGTCCGTTTCGGTAAATGGCAATTTCTAATATTTTATTAATCATCTCTTGGTAATTTTTTCCCTGGGCCTTGGCGGCAAATGCAAAAATATCTTCATCCGAAAGACACGGCAATGGATTAATTTCTAAAACAAACGGATTTCCCTTTTCATCAACGCGAAAATCAACGCGGCCAAAATCGCGGCAATCCACGGCATGATAAGCGCGAATGGCGATTTGTTGCATCTTATTCGCTAACGCTGGTGGGATAGGCGCCGGGACAATGTATTCAACACGGAAACTTTCCTGCAAACGCGAAAACGTATAAAAATCATCCCCTAACTCTAATTTTCCGTCGATCTTAACTTGAACAACCGGCAAAGCCTCTGCACGTCCATTCCCCCAAACACTCACGCTAAATTCAGTCCCCTTAATAAATTCTTCCACCAAAGCTGACTGTTTATACTTTGTTGCAATCATCTCTACTTGGGTTTTCAAAGAATCAAGGTCTTGGACTCTTGATTTTTCGCTTAATCCTTTCGAAGACCCTTCATACCGGGGTTTCACAATCAAAGGAAAGCCAATCGTGTTAAGAGTTTTTAAATTTGAATTCGAATCAGCGACAAAATAACGCGGTGTCGGGACGCCATCGGCAATAAAACATTTTTTGGCCATGATCTTATCCAGCGTAATCCCCATCGATAACGCGTCTGCTCCGACAAACGGAATGCGTTTCATTTCAAGAAACAAAGGGACTTCCGATTCGCGATTGCGTCCGCGATACCCTTCCGCAATATTAAAAACAATGTCGACATCACAATCATCGATCTGACGCATCAATTGATAAACATTGCCAAGACGGACGACCTCATGCCCGAAAGACTCAAGGGCCTTGGCAATCGCGTCGATTGTTTGGGGCTGGTCCAATTCGGCATTCATGTCCGTCGGATCTCCAAGATCACCCTGCCAATCCTGCTTCAAATCGTATGTCAATCCTACTTTTTTTGTTTTCATATATCCTTTAAATTCTTCGACGAAATCCGCCGAAGCCTCTAACCCTACTCCGCCAAATTGCTCCGCTCCGGTTCGCGTTTGACTTTGTAGGGTTGATCCGCCCTTTCTAACCGCAAAATCACACCAGCCATTTTAAGGCGAAGGCGGATCAAAAAAAATTAGGACACCTTTTCCGTGTCCTAATTCGTCAAACCCCTTTTTTATTTACATGAACTCTCTTTACGATAAATTTTTTATATAAACTTTTTAAATTTTTCTTTCTACAAAAATTTTTAACATACACCGTTATAAATGTCAAGGATAGTTTAACATAATCTTGTTTTTTTTCAAAAAATTTTTCTGATCTATGAATAATTTTTTGAAAAAATAGCATTTAACGCTTGCACGAAACTCCTTCTTGCGAACAAAATTTTTTAATCTGACATTGGGAACACAGCGGTGATATCGGCCTACAAATATTTTGTCCCCACATCACCAATAAACTATTATATTCCATCCAATATCGACGAGGAAGTTTTGTTCGAAGGATCCCTTCCGTTTCCGCCGGATTCTTGCTGATAAGATAGCCCAACCGATTAGAGATGCGATGAACATGTGTGTCCACACAAATGGCCGGTTTGTGGTAGCCTTCTGTCAAGACCAAATTTGCGGTCTTGCGGCCGACACCTTTTAATGTCAAAAGTTCCTCAATCGTGTCCGGGACCTTGCCTCCAAATTTCTCGATGATATCGCGGGAAATCAATTTGATGTTCCGTGCCTTTGTCCGATAAAAACCAACAGGATAAATTGTTTTTTCTATCGTGCGGGAAGACAGCCTCAACATGTCTTTTGGATTATCGGCAAGCCCAAACAAACGCTGGGAAGCCGGGAGCGTCGTTGAATCTTTGGTCCGAAGACTCAAGAGACAAGAAATCAAAACTAAAAAAGGATCATTCCATTTTTGCCCAACAAGGGTCACCGAAGGGGTCGTTAAATTCCTAACAGCTTTTCTAAGAATCCTGATAATTTCGTCCATATGTTGTTCGGCCGCGGTCATCGCTTAAATCTTCCTCAATAACTTTCGGGGGATGCCGATATCAACCACGCGGACTTTGCCGACATAGTAAGGACCTTGCTTTAAATAAAATCCTTTTTTAGGCAAAGTGAAGGTTACTGTCGTATGCGCTTTAACGCAGACACCATAAATTTCTCCGGTGGTCGAATTCAGTCCCGATGGGACATCTACGGAAATAATTTTCTTGGCCTCTTGATTCAAAACAAGAATAACTCGGCGGAAAGGATCTTCGACCCAACGATTCAACCCAACGCCAAAGATCGCATCAACAATAACGGCAGATTGACGGATGCCCTGAACAAACGATGCGTCAATCTTTTTGATTTCCCGAATGGAATATCCAAGTCTTTTTAAAATCGAGGCATTGACGGCGGCGTCATTTTTAAGGCCCTGTTCCTTGCCGATAAAAAAAACTTTTGCTTCAATCCCTTCATTCAAAAGATATCTTGCCGCAACAAAGCCATCCCCCGCATTATTGCCCAAGCCGCAAACGATACTGACAGGCTTTTTTCGTTTCCCTTTAAGCTGGCGCATGACTTCCTGGGCCACAGCCCGCCCGGCATTCTCCATGAGAACCAAAGATGGAATACCCGTGTGGTCAATCGCCAGACGGTCCAAATCCTGGATTACCTTGGCACTCACCCTCATTAACACCTTCAATTATTAATGCCTCTTTCCTTGAAAAGACTCAAGAACCGATCTTCATAATCGGGATAGACATGCCATTCATCAAGTTTTTTCTTCAAATCAAAGACCCTCTCGGGATCTTCTTGGGCCTCAGAAAACAAATCTTCAATCTGACGCTTGGCAGAATCTGGAATGATATGCTGTGTGGATAAGACATTGCGGAATTGTTCGATATCTTCATTCGAAATGGGATTGGGCGAATCCTCCCCATCGGCGGTTTGCTTGAAATATTCCAACATCTTCTTGATTTCTTCGCGAATAATCGCCGCGGCCATATTCAATTCTTCAAAACTGATCTTGATGTTAAGGTATTGCTCCATAACTTTTAAAATCTCAAGGCTGGCCCCTGGATTTTCCATGTGAGACGTATAAAAAGGAATCTCACATAAAAGGCAAACCCCTTTGAGCCGCTTGCTCTTGGCCACAGCCAGCAGAAAACCATTAAGCCCGCTCACCTGCCCCGCATCCATGGGTTTAACCTTAAACTCATCCCACGGGGATAAAAGGTTTTTATGGGTCGCGGCAACAAAAACCTTAGGGACACTGATGATATCCGCAACAGTCAAGATCGCCGCACAGGTGACAATGGTTTTGACGCCCAATTGTTTAACGAAATTCAAGATTTCATCCGCATAGGGCATGCTTTTTTCCAAGGACGGCTGCTGATCGCTGATAAAAATGATAAGGTCACTCCCTTGGGCAGAGTTCTTCCAGAAATAAAATCGTCCCCGAGGAACAGGCAAAAGCTCGATGAGTCCTTTTTCAATTGAAATTTCCGGCTGGTCAAAGAAATTCTCGTCATCAAATTCAGCAAACAGCTCTGCTTTGAGGGCATCCTTCAAATAAGAAACAGTCTTTAAGGCCACTTGGCCTAATCCAGCCCAGGCGGCGATAAAAATCGGATTTTTTGCTTTGATTTTCTTGTGCGCAATGATCATTTTAAAAGAATTGTTTGAATGATTAAAATTTTCTTCACAAAAATTTTTTTCTTTTCTTTGTGAGCATAGTATAGGCCAAAGTTTTTTAAAATAAAAGATAAAAATTGAAAAAATGATGCGCCCAGAGAGGATTTTCATCGACGGAGATTGAAAAAGATGGAAGCGGAAAAGGTTTTTAAAGGAAACTGTACCCTAATTCCTGCAACAAGGAAGGGTCATCGCGCCAATTTTCTTGCGCTTTCACAAAAATATCCAGATACACCCGTGTTTGCAGCAAATCTTCGAGTTCTTTACGGGCCAGGATCCCGACTTTCTTGACTAGCTGCCCGCTTTTGCCGATAACAATCTCCTTTTGGGATTCTCGCTCGACCAAAACCTGAACTTTGACATAGGTCAAATTCTTTTTCTTGGGGGCAATCTCTTCAATAAACACCGCCAAAGAATGAGGAAGCTCGTCCCTCAGGACCTGGAGGAATTTTTCGCGGACAATATCGGCTAAAGCGATTTTTTGAGGCAAATCGCAGAGTGTGTCCTCCGGGTAGAGCGCCTGCCCTTCGGGCAGGCGCTCAAAAATCAAATCAATCAACTTATCAACGTTTCGACCGGTCCTGCCGGAAATCGCAATCATCCCAAAGGACGCAGGATCATTAAACGCATCCCCTTTTAATTCACGCCACAAAGAAACATATTGGTCGACAAACTGCCCTTTTAAATCCATTTTATTTAAGGCCAAAATAATCGGCGCCTTAATACCTTTTAAACGGCTAACAACCATTTGTTCTTCTTCACCGACAGAACGATTCACATCCGCCAAATGCACAATACAATCCGCAGATTGAATCGTATCCAGCGAGGTCACGTTCATAAACTTATCGAGCCTGTCTTTTTCTAAATGCATACCCGGTGTATCAATAAAGACAATATGTCCCCTCTCCTCG
>CAZAPN010000014.1:0-17350 GCA_964487145.1 uncultured Planctomycetales bacterium
TGAGGACAGTAATCCGCTGATCCCACAACATCTTCCCTCGGGTTTGAGGTCGAGCAACAATCTCCATCCCCACATTGATAAACACAACCAGGAGGTGAAATGATAACAGGAACCCTCTCCGCTTGTTTCAAAGGATCCGTCATCGAATCATAGACCGCATCCTCCCAACCTTTCATATGGGCGTTAATCCCGCGAATGACATAGGGACCCATCAATAGGATTCCTGCACAGATGACAACGATAACCACACTGAACTCAATGGTGGATTGGGCGATCTTCGGTTTGGTTTTTGAGAAGATTTTCATTTCTTATGACCTTTCATATAAAGTATATAATATTAATAAATAGAACGCAATCAAATATAAAAAGTGACTTTTTAGGGATTCCATCTTAAGGATCATTAAAAGACAAAGTTCATGCCGAGGATGAAAAAAACCTAGGATTTCAAATACCCTTCAATTTTCTTCAGCAACTCTTCCATCTTAAAAGGTTTTAAGATATAGTCTCTGACCCCCTCCAATTTGAAGAGATCCTGCATGGTGTCCTTATTGGTGAGAACGATGATGGGAACTGTTTTAACATCAATGGCTTTTTTAAATTCCAAAAGAAATGTATACCCGTCCATTTTAGGCATTTTGATATCTAAAATAATCAAATCAGGACTTTCACTTTTAAATCGGACCAACCCCTCTTCGCCGTTATGGGCGACAACAACAGAATAATTCTGTTTTTCCAAACGATTCTTTAAAAGTTCACTAATCACAGGGTCATCATCAATTACTAAAATTTTCTTAGGCATAAGTCCTCCGGACTCCCTTCGCAAATTCAGCCGTTACCAGTTATCCATGGAAATGTTTCAAACAAGTTAAATTGTATCATTAAACAGATGACTTTATAAAATTTTATTGAATAAATTTATTTTTAAAACGTGTGGCAAACCTCTCCGAGGCAAACACTCCGGCAACTGGCAAGGCACAACTACTTGGTTTCATTATCAGAGAAGACTTCCGCGGAAAAGATTTCAATCTTTGTGCGGGGATCTTTCCAGGCATCTGGAGGCAACCCGGCTTTATGCGCGCACAAATTCGCAAAGAACTCTTCCTTACTCCACCCCTGCTCCGTACCAACCTGGGGGAGAAAAACTCCCTGATGAAACATCCCTTGGCTCACAATCGCTCCGTGTTTTCCGATTTGAAATTCATCGATGTTTTTGATAACGCGGGGCTCGGACAAAACAGAGATTTCGACCTCAATATCCTTCAATTCGCTTTCTTTTAACGGAGTAAAACGCGGATCTTGAGTGGCCGCCGCAATCGCCATGTCACGAACCGTTTTGCAAAGCGGCTGACGGCCAATAATATTACCAATACATCCTCTTAAATCCCCCTGTTTGTGAATTGTCACAAAAGCGCCTTCTTTAAGAAGAAGGCGCGGATCATCTTCTTGCGGCTCAAAGACTTTATTAGTTCTCACATACTGATCAATGGTTGTTTTGGCGATCGCCATTAATTTTTTCTTTTGTTCAAGATTCAAGGACGGAACTTTTTCTAAACTCACTTCTTCCCCCTTTTCCTGGGAAATCCCATTTGAAGAGTTTGCTGGTGTGCCCCCGGACGGTTGTTCTGCCGAAGAAGGATTAACCGCAGCTTCCTTTTTCTTATAAAAAATGATTGAACTATAACCGACCACGCGACTTTTATCCGGAATAACATCGCCAGACGTCGCATATTTTAAAACTTGGACCCCATCAATTCCTTGTTTTTGCGCATAAAGAAGCGCGGTCACGGCACCCGAAAAACCGCATAGTTCAAAATTTCTGATGTAACATTGTTCGAAAAGAATTTTCGGCTGAAAATGTGTAATCGCATTTAATGTGTTTTGATCGATTTTTTTAGCCGCGTCATACCCGTGATAATGCGACATGTCCGTGCTGACCAAAATCAAAACATCATCTCTATCCCCAATCACTTTCTGCAGGGCATTGGCCAAGTCTTCGCAGGCTTGATAATCAGGCTGTCCTGTCAGTAAAGGGACGATCTTAAAATCCTTCAATGATTTTTGTAAAAAAGGGATCTGGGCTTCAAGGGCATGCTCCTTATCAAATACCGTTTGATTAGCTTTGATATTTCCCGTGGCTTCGATTAATTTTTGTCCAAATTCTTCATCCACCGGAACAATTCCCAACGGTGTTTGAAAACCTCCTTGTGGCCAAAGGGCAAATCCGTTAAAACCAAAATGATGGCTCGGCGCGATAATGACAATCGTTGAAAACGGTTGTTGGCTGATGGCCTTGTATCCGTAAGCCGCGACAGGTCCTGAATAAACATATCCCGCGTGAGGAGAAATCAGAATCTTGACTTTTTCGGGAACAGGCGAAACGGAAGCCGCCGAAAAAAAAGCATCCATGATCCGGGAAAGCTTCTGCGGATTGGCATCATAAAACATTCCGCTGACATTCGGAATTTTGATATTGGACTGGCTAAACGCGGAGGGAGATAAAAAAAGAAAAATCAAAAAAAGGAAAGGAACCTTCTTCATATTCCCTTCTCTCATTTCTTCTAGGCCTTTCGTCGATGCCAAGGCCAAGAAATGACTAAGGTATGATTTTTCGCGAAATAATCGTCCAAGCTCATAGACGAAGTGCGATTCAGAAAATACATAAGGAAGATAACCAACACCCACATATCAAGGTCAAATAAAAGGGTAATGTGAAGAGGAAGCGTTACAAAATCCCCGAAACAACCGCATTCCGTAATTGGCAACCCTCGGATCAGGGCCTGCCCGACGACTAAAATGAAAACCGTCAGCATCGCCCAAATCATACGCAAGGTCAATTTCAACCACAATCCTAATAAAAGGAAAAGGCCAAAGAGAAATTCAGCCCAGGGAAAGAAAAAGGCAGTCAACCAATCTAACGGGGCCGGGGTGAGCTCATAACTTTGGACAACATAAAGAAACTTTTCTAACGGTTCGATGAGCTTCTGGGAACCGGAAACAAGAAAAACCAAAGCGATAAAAATTCGAATTCCAACAAATAAGTTCATGTCAATTATGGGGTCTTGGTTACGCTTGATCCTTTGTCTTTCGATGGAGGGTTGGCGTCTTTAATCCCTAACGATTTTTTTAACTCTTCTTCTAAATTTTTATGCCCAATAATCATTTTACCATTTAAAAAATACGTCGGGGTAGAATTAATCCCCATCTCTTCCCCTTCCATCCGTTCTTGCATGATCACGGACTTGCCTTCTTCATTATTTAAGCATGAGTCCAAGGCTTTTAAATTTAACCCCACTTGATGGGCTAATTCCTTGAAATAAGGATTCACATCCGCTAAATCCCTCCATTGTTTCTGCTGTTCAAATAAAAAATCCTGATACGGCCAGAATTTTTCTTGTTCAGCGGCACACTGCGAATAGAGATGGGCTTCTAAAGCATGCCGGTGCATACTGAGAGGAAAATGACGAAACTGAAGGAATATTTTTGAAGGATAGGCCTGGACATAGCGTTTTATCATTAAGCTCCCCCGCGCACAAGCAGGGCATTGAAAATCCGTATATTCGACGATTTTCATCGCTGCCTTCGGATTCCCGAGGCTACGAGATAAAACCACCCGCTCCACGTAAGACGGACGGATCAGGAAAAAATATCCTTTGGCCGCAAAAATAAATACGATAGAAACAATAACAAGAAAAATGGTGAATGGGATTTTGGTGAGTTTCATGCTAATTGAAAATCCAACTGTTTATGTATTGGGACCGTATCTAAAGCAGCATCTGATTCTTAAATTTCGAAAATTTAGGTTAAGAAGTCGATTGACTCTTGAAGCTTAGGGGTTAAGCGTGAAAAACAGCCACGGATTTCACGACGTAACAGGACTCCTTGACTTTAAAATCGACTTCTTAACCTTATTTCAAAACTTAACACTTCGAATAACCGCACCCGTGACATTTCAGACACCCTTCTTCATGGTGCAAAGGGCTTCCGCAGTCAGGGCAAACACCGACCATATTCAAACGGCTGTTATTGGCATCAGAGGATTTTACGGACGAAGAAACCGAACCGGTTGAAGAAGAAACCGCAGCGGCTGCGGCGGCCGTTAAAACTTTCTTTTCTTGAGCTATTTTATTTTTCTCAACCATTCGCTTTTCAAGAACATGAGAAATCGCATCAGCACACGAAAAAATTCTTGTTCCCTTATCCCACGAAGGAGCAGGACAACGAATACCCCGCAATTGTTCGGCAATTCTTTTCCCATCAACTCCCGAACGAAGAGCCAGTGATGTCAAACGGGCAATGGCTTCGAGTTGGCTGGCGGCACATCCGCCGGCTTTTCCCATTTGCGTAAAGACTTCAAAAGGCCGACCGTGTTCATCATCATTAATCGTGACGTAGAGATTTCCGCAGCCAGTTAAAATCTTGCTCGTGACACCGGTCATCGATTCAGGCCTTGGCCGAGGAGCAATCTTAACAGCTTCGCAATCCAAAGGAAAGGCATCAGACTCAACAGGCTTAAGCTCTTGAGACGATTTTGTTTCAGCGGCAGCAGAAGTCGATGTCGAGGCTGCTGTCTCTTGTGGTTTTTCTGTCTTCTCTTTTCGCGTGACATTCAAAACCTGTTCATCGCGGCTGCCATCCCGATAAACCGTAATTCCCTTACATCCCGATTCGTATGACAAAACATAAGCCTTGCGAACGTCTTCTTCCGTCGCGGAATGAGAAAAATTAATTGTCTTGGAAACAGCGTTATCCGTATAAAGTTGAAACTCCGCCTGCATCTTGATATGCCATTCGGGGGCAATATCATGGGCCGTCACAAAAACCCTTTTCACATCTTCCGGAATTTCAGGAATATTATGGATGGATCCCTCTTCGGCAATTTTTTCCATTAATTTTTCACTGTAAAATCCACGTTCCTTGGCCACCTCTTCAAACGTTGGGTCAACTTCGACCAATTTGGTTTTGTCCATGACACTGCGATAATACGAAACCGCAAAAATTGGCTCAATGCCGGAAGAGCAAGGCCCGGCAATAATGCTGATTGTCCCTGTCGGAGCAATCGTGGTTAAGGTTGCGTTTCTAAAACGTTTTTGGGTATCTTGATTTTCAGAATAAACACTTTGATCAAACGAGGGGAAAACCCCCTTCGTCTTTCCTAATTCTAAAGACTTTACCCGAGCTTCTTTCAAGATAAAAGACATCAGTCGTCCACCAAGGGCAATCGCTTCATCCGTATCATAGGGAATGCCCAAACGAAGCAACATCGATGCCCATCCCATGACGCCTAACCCGACTTTACGGGTAAGCTTTGTTTGCTTTTCAATGGCAGCCACCGGATGGCGATTAGCATCAATCACATTATCCAAAAAGTGAACGGCTAACCGAACGGTTTTTCCAAGGCGATCCCACGCCACCTCATAATGATTATTCACTTTATCGATGAAATTAATAAGATTGATCGAACCTAAATTACAACTTTCATAAGGAAGAAGGACTTGCTCTCCGCAAGGATTCGTAGCTTCATATAAACCTAATTTCGGGGTGGGATTAAACTGATTCATACGATCAATAAAAATGAGTCCGGGTTCACCGTTACGGTGAGCATTTTTAACAATGAGGTCAAACACTTCTTTGCTGTTTAATCGCCCAACAACCTTGCCGGTTCGAGGCGAAATCAAATCATAATCCTCGCCTTTTTGAAGGGCTTGCCAAAACTTATCTGTGATCGCAATCGAAATATTAAAATTACAAATCTCTTTGTCCTTCTCCTTGCACGTAATAAATTCAATAACATCCGGATGATCAACGCGTAAGATCCCCATATTGGCGCCCCGACGGGTTCCCCCCTGCTTGACCGCCTGGGTTGCTCCATCAAAAACCTTTAAAAATGAAACCGGTCCTGAGGCGATACCGCCTGTGGCGCAAACAATGCTATTTTTTTCTCTAAGTCGTGAAAAGGAAAATCCTGTTCCCCCGCCGGATTTATGAATAATGGCGGTTGTCTTCAATGTTTCAAAAATTGAATCCATAGAATCTTCAATCGGCAAAACAAAACAGGCGCTCAGCTGTCCTAAGGGTCGTCCCGCATTCATAAGCGTTGGAGAATTCGGCATGAATTCAAGGCTGGACATCATATTAAAAAAAGAATCTTCAAGGCGGGACAAATCGGTGGGGCTTACGCCATAATTTTTGTCAACTTCGGCAATGGCTTTGGCGACACGTCGAAACATTTGTTCGGGAGTTTCGCAAACTTTGCCATTTTCATCTTTGGTTAAATATCTTTTTTCCAGGACCTTCAAAGCGTTGGTAGACATCTTTAAACCCATGAGAATATCCTCCTTTTCACGGCTGCATTCTAATACAAGATATAGTGTCAGTCAAGAGAGAAAATACAATATATGGTGGCAGAACCGGATTCCGACGAGATTTGAGGGGTAAACAGGATGGCAACATATAAAAATAAATAAGTAATAAAAATAATTAAAAAATTTCTTAGCCTTTTATAAACTGCCCATGACGCTTGGCTGTTTTTTCTGTATCAAACGGTGTAAATTCTTGTGACTCAGAATCATAAACACTGATGACTTTCATCTTTTTGAAACAACCCTTTATACTCCTCATTTCATTTTTAGTCAACGGTTTTATGGCACAAGGTCGCAACGGAGTATTTAATTGCACTTCATCCGGCGAGATTTCCAAAGCCAACCGCGCGAGGTCCTTGGCAAATTTCTTGTTTTCTTTCATAAACATGATCTGCAAAGCCAACTTTCCCTTAAATTCTCGTCGAAATGCACGGATTCCAGATAAAAACTTTTTAAAATTAATTTCTTTAACACCACGATGAATTTTTTGATAAAGAGCCGAAGAACTGGCATCGAGCTTAACTAAAACCAAATCTGCCGACGAGAGGTCCTGCCGGACGTGCCGTTGGGACAGCAAACTGGCATTCGTAATTACCGCGACTTTTTCTTTACGCAGGCGTTTAACACTTTTGATCAACACTCCTAAATTCTTCGCCAAAGTCGGCTCACCTGTTCCGGAAAACGTCAAATAATCAATGCGGCAATGAGGAAGCTGTTTGAGTTCATCGAATATCTTTTTTGTTGGGACGAAGACTTGTCTTCGGCCAGAAAGTTTTTTGGTGGGTCCAATCTGACAGTAAATACAGTCAAAGCTGCAAACCTTGTTTTCCGTCGAGAGAGGATCGATCCCTAAAGAATATCCCAATCGCCAGGAATAAACAGGGCCAAAAATATATTTAAAATTTTTCATATAATTAAGTTCACGAGTTTACGAGTTGTCGAGTTAACGAGTTTGGGAATTTTTAAACTCGTTCAACTCGCAAACTCGCCAACTCGCTAACTTCTTTAACAAATTCTTGGTAACTGCTCTCCGCTCAACATATCAACAACTCTGTTCGAACCCAGACGCGTCTTCATGACAACCAAAGATGATTTTTCACCTTCCACATGACCGATAATACTGGCTTTCCGGCCCAAGGGATGGGATTTCAAAATCTTTAATGCGCGGGTTGCGTCTTTCGCCGGAACAAAAGCGATGAATTTTCCTTCATTCGCCACGTACAAAGGGTCCAATCCCAACATTTCGCACACGCCATGAACATCATTGTGAATCAGAATCTGGTTCTCGTCAATCGTTATGCTTTTCTTTGCCGTTTCGGCAATTTCATTAAGCGCACTGGCGAGCCCTCCTCGGGTCAAATCCCTGAGACAATGAATCGCAATTTTTGCTTTCAACAACTTCCCGACGATCTCATGAAGCGGAGCCAGGTCGCTTTGGATGGTTGATTCGCATTCAATGCCATCCCGCACCGTCATGATCGCCATCCCATGACGGGCAATATCGCCATTTAAAATAATCATATCCCCTTTTTTGACCCAGGAAGGGGCTATGTTTATTTTATAATCAAGGACACCAATTCCTGCCGTATTAATGAAAATTCCGTCTCCCTTCCCTTTATCAACGACCTTGGTATCGCCGGTCACAATTTTCACACGGCATTTTTGAGCGGCCCGATGCATCGATTGAACAATTTTCCAAAGGACATCCATCGGCAATCCTTCTTCCAAAATAAATCCAACGCTTAAATACAAAGGCCGCGCCCCGGACATGGCCAGATCATTCACCGTCCCATAAACCGCCAAAGACCCGATATCCCCACCCGGGAAAAATAATGGATCGACCACATATGAATCAGTTGTAAAAGCAATCCTGTTTTGAGGGATTTTTAAAACAGCGGAATCGTGCTGTTGATTTAAAGATTCTTCTCCAAATGTTTTCAAAAACATATCCCTGATGAGTTGATTCATGAGTTTCCCCCCGCCCCCATGGGCCAAGAGAACCTGGGGATATTGCGCCATCGGAATGGGACAAGACAAATTAAAATGATTACTTTTCATCTTAGAAGTTTTATGAACGCAAATTTACGCAGATTACACGCAAATGGTCGCAGATTAAAAGCATTCATCTGCGAAAATCTGCGTGCAATTTGCGATCATCTGCATTTAAATTTATTTTTTACTTCTGACACGATAATGATAATAAGCCGCGCAAGCGCCTTCCGAAGAAACCATGGTCGCACCCAAGGGATGTTCGGGCGTGCATTTTTTTCCAAAGGCGGCACACTGATTGGGCTTTTTAATCCCTTGTAAAATCAAACCGCTGATACAGTCAGGGCTTTCCTTTATTTTATGAGACGTCAAATGAAACTTTTTTTCGGCATCAAACGAAGCAAAATCGTCTCTCAATCCTAATCCGCTTTGAGGGATTTCTCCCACCCCCCGCCATTGGCGAGGCACGATGCAAAAAACATCCCGAATTATTTTTTGGGCCAGTTCATTTCCTGACTTTTTGACCGAACGGGCATATTGATTTTCAACATCACATCTTCCCTCTTCCAACTGGCGAACGCACAAAAGAATCCCCTGTAAAATATCAACGGGTTCGAATCCTGTAACAACAATCGGAACGCGATATTTTTTCGCAATCGGCTCATACTCTTGATATCCCATGACCGTGCAAACATGGCCTGCGGCCAAAAAACCTTGAATACGGTTCTGGGATGACGAAAGGATCGCTTCCATGGCCGGCGGGACCAAAACTTGGGAAACAAGAATGGAAAAATTATTTATCTTCTGTTCCCGCGCCTGATAGACCGCCATGGCATTCGCCGGAGCTGTTGTTTCAAATCCGACGGCAAAGAAAACAATCTCTTTTTGCGGATTTGCCTTCGCAAGTTTAAGCGCATCGAGCGGTGAATACACGATGCGAACATCCCCTCCTGCGGCCTTCACGGATAATAAATCTTTTTGAGAACCCGGCACGCGCAACATATCACCGAACGAGCAAAAGATCACATTTTTCAAGGACGCAACCTCTATCGCCTTGTCAATCAACTCCAACGGAGTCACGCAAACAGGACACCCCGGACCGTGAACGAGCGTGATCTTTGAAGGCAACAATTGGTCTAGCCCAAATTTCACGATCGAATGGGTTTGGCCTCCGCAAATTTCCATGATCGTCCAAGATTTTTGGGTAACGCTGTGAATCGCTTTCGATAATTCCTGAACAACTTGAGGATCGCGATATTCATCCAAATATTTCATCAAAAATTAACCCAACTCTTCTTTTTGAAACTGATTCATTTCTTGATAATATTCGAAAATCTTTTTCGCTTCTTCTTCATCCACCTTGCTCAAGGCAAACCCCACATGCACGATGACATAATCGCCGACCTTGGCATCCGAAAGATAAGCCAAAGACACGTCTTTCTTGACTCCTCCGAAATCCACCTTCCCCATCCTGGTGAATTCTTTGCCATCAGAAATACTGACAATCTTTCCCGGTATGGCTAAACACATATTGCTCCCCTTATATCCAATGACAGGTTAAGTTATACGGTTAGGGTTAAGAAGCCGGTATCGTTTACAGGTTAAGGTTCGGTAAAAACCTTAACCCGATGACCATACTGGCCTCATAACCTTGACCTCAACACTTAACCAAATTTTAAGAATTCCCCGCCACCACGATCTGTCCCAACGCTATTCCTCCGTCGTTGGGCGGAACACGTTGGTGCCAATAAACTGAAAAATCTTCTTTTTGGAGCCGTTCAATGGCTTTCTCGGTGAGATATTTATTTTGAAAACATCCGCCGCTTAAAACAACACGTTTTTGCTGACATCGCTTGGCAACATCCAGAATCATTTCAACCAAAGTGTTATGAAATTTCGCAGAGATGACAGCGGAAACAACTTTTTCTTGATAGTCACGGATGATTTCACGAATCAACGGCCCCCAATCAATGATCAAAGATTCTTCGTTCGCTGAATCCTTCCTCTGATTATTCGCGAACGCGTCTATAATATCATAAGAATACTTTTCTTGCGTATCAATTCCCTGCAGCGCATATTCCAAAGTCATTGCGGCCTGGCCTTCAAAATTCATGGATTGATGAAGACCAATGATCGATGTGACGGCATCAAACAAACGCCCGACACTCGAGGTGAGCGGTGAATTAACGTGAGTTGTCAGCATCTTTTTTAAAAAGTCCAATTCCTTCTCCGTGAAACTTTTGAAGCACGGGAGGTCCTCATAGGCATCAAGTTTTTCTTGAAACAATTCATAAAGCAACCCCATGGCTGTCCGGCGAGGTTCTTTAATGGATTTCGCCCCTCCGGGCAAAGGAAATTTCCGGAATGATGCCACCCGCTTAAAATCCTTTAAATCACATGACAAGAATTCCCCGCCCCAAATTGTACGGTCAGGCCCGAAACCCGTTCCGTCCCACGCAACACCTAAAACCTCACCTTCCAAATCATTTTCAACCATGCACCCCGCGATATGGGCGTGATGATGCTGGACAAATTTCACCGTCGGGGTCATGGCCTTGGCATATTTGGTCGAATGATAATCCGGATGCAAATCAGAGGCAACCGTATCAACGTTGACATCATAAAGCCCCTGAAAACTTTTAATTGTCGAATCAAATGTTTTTAAGGACTCCTCTGTCTCCAAATCCCCAATATGTTGGCTGATAAAAACATTATTTTTGATCGATAAGGCGATCGTATTTTTTAATTGTCCGCCGACGGCCAAAATATTCGGTAAATCCTTTTTCACTTCCAGGGGCAACGGCGCAAAACCGCGGCTACGTCTTAGCATGAGCCTCCGGTTCATAACAACTTTTAGAATCGAATCATCCACAGGCCGGACAATCGGACGGTTATGGACAAGAAAAACATCCGCAATCCCCTGCAACCGAACTAGGGCCTCTAACTCCTCAAAACAAATCGGTTCATCGGAGAGGTTCCCGCTTGTTGCCACAACCGGGAATCCCAATTCTTTCATTAAAATATGATGAAGCGGCGTATAAGGCAACATGACACCAAGATATGGATTCTGCGGGGCAACAAGTGAAGAAAGATTTTTATGGTTTTTTCGCGGAACAATGACAATGGGAGACTCATAAGAGGTCAGAAGAAATTTTTCTTGGGTAGACAGATCACAGAATTCTTCGACTTGCCCAAGATCAGGGAACATCACGGCAAAAGGTTTCTCTTCGCGCAGTTTGCGGCTTCGCAAAATTTTGATCGCCTCATCGTTACGGCTGTCAACGACCAAATGAAAACCTCCCAATCCTTTTAAAGCAACAACCTGGCCTTGTTTGATAGCGTCAATCGCTTGCGCGAGAGCTTCCTCATGGGATGCGAGAACTTTTCCCTTGGAATTCCAAAGCTCTAAGTGGGGGCCACAAACAGGGCAAGCGTTCGGCTGGGCATGGAATCTCCGATTTTGAGGATCGTCATACTCCGACTGGCATTCTTCGCACATTTCAAAATTTTTCATTGTCGTATTGTGACGATCATAAGGCAAAGCTTCGATGATGGAATAGCGCGGGCCGCAATGCGTACAGTTTGTAAAAGGATATAAATACCGACGATTGTTGGAGTCAAAAATCTCTTTCAAACATTCAGGGCAGGTCGCCAAATCCGGTAACACATGCGCAGATGTTAACGGAAGCGATTCGCTTTCTTTGATTTCAAAAGTTTCAAATCCCTGACAATCCAAAAAAGAAAGTTCGAGGCTTTGAAGGGAAGCCAACGGCGGCTTCTCCTCTTTGATGCGGGCAACAAATTGATCTAAGACTGGACTCTCTCCATCGACTTCGATGACGACTCCTAGCGAATTATTTTTGACCCACCCTTTGAGATCTAAATCAGACGCTAACCGCCAAATAAAGGGACGAAAACCAACGCCCTGGACAGCCCCGGTGATAACAATTCGTAATCTCATCCTATCAGGATTTTGCAAGCTCACTCAAATCCTCAATTCTGAATAATCTCATCATGGAAAGCTATTCGACTTCGATGGATTCCAAGCGAATATCTTTTCCTTTTGTGACTTTGACTTTGGAGGAAGAACATTTCGGACAAAGAATCAGATCATGATCATCTAAGGGGCCTTGATAATGACAAGCGGAACATTGAATTTCAACGGCGATTTCTTTAAGGTCGAGTTGAATTTTTTCTAAATCGGTTCCCTTCGTCAAATAGGCAAAATGCATGCGGACAGATTCCGGCTCGAGATGAAAAACCTCTCCCACACTCACCAGCACTTTCTTGGGATGATGCTGCGGATATTTCTTGAGTTCCTGAATAATCGTATCAACTATTTGCTGCGTGAATTTCCCTTCGTGCATGGGACAGATCCTTTTTTCAAGAAATTCTTAATGAGCTTTACGGCCTCCTGAATCTTTTTCTCCGCCAAAGGAGAAAGCACTTCTCCCAATTCAAAACATTCCCCCGGGATCGAACACACATACAGATCTAAGGCTGTATTATAAACTGTTTTGGCCAAATAAGAAAAAAATTCTGGACTGATATGGTGGGACATCTTACCGGAGAATTTCTTGGGGAAATGAATCTTTTGAAGTGTTACGTTCTTCACATCAACCGAGGCATCCACCAAAATCACCTGATCATACTGAACAACCTCTTCTAAAAATTCAACCTGAAGCTGTTGAGAAATTTTGGTATGAACATGCGGAAGCGTTGCGGAGGAAAGGCGTTCAACGAGTCGAATTCCAGCTCCGTCATCGCAGCGTAAAACATTTCCGATTCCTAAAACAAGAACCATGCTTAATCACGTTTAATCGTATTAACCAAATGCTGATTGTGGTCCCAAATTTCAATCACCAAAGGCATTTGTCCTATGGCATGCGTCGAGCAAGACAGGCACGGATCATAACAACGGATAGCGGCCTCAACGCGATTCAAGGCCTCTTCTTTGATCTGCGGCCCCTGAACATATTGCTTGGCCACTTCAAAAACCGAACGATTCATGGCCGGATTATTTTGGCCTGTTGCGATCAAAAGATTCACTTTCGTGAGCATCCCGTTTTCATCTGTGACATAATGATGAAAGAGCGTCCCTCGCGGCGCTTCACTGCATCCCACCCCTTCGGCCTGATTGCGGGAAGCCTTGGATAAAATCTGAAAATCAGTGACCTTAGGGTCCTTTAAAATTTGTTCAATCTGTTCAATGCTGGTCAACATCTCAATTAAACGGGCATAATGATAATGAAATGTTCCGTGGATAGGCCGCCATTGGTTCATGGCGCGAAACTCTTCAAATTCTTCTTGGGCCAGAGGTGTCTTCATTCGGGAAGCGACATTCAAACGGGCCAAAGGACCAACACGGTAAAATCCTTTTTCAAAACCAAAGGGTTTGTAATACGGGTATTTTAAGTATGACCATTTGACGGGTCTTTCCGCGATAAACGATAAATAATTCTTGGGATCCAACTGGTCCGCCACAATTTCCCCTTGCGCATCGACAAAACGCAAATTCCCATCATAAAGTTCATGTTCTCCATCGGGCCCAACCAATCCCATATGCAAACTGTCAAAATGTGCGAAGGATTCCACTTCATCCACATGGGTTGAATAATATTCTTTATAAAGCTCAATGCCAATTTTGACCGTTTCCAGGGCTTCCGGGATCCAGTTTAAAAGGGCCTGGCGATGCGACTCCTCCAAAGGATAACTCATCCCTCCGGGTACAATGCCCATGATGTGAATTTTCTTTCCCGTAATCCGTTCACTGATTTCCTGGCCGAATTTCCGCAAACGGATTCCGCGTTTGGCGATATCCGGAAACTTCTCCGCCAACCCGATGATATTGCGTTTCGTCACATCATAATCCCATCCCAGAAGAAAATCCGGCGAAGACAAGTGAAAATAGCTTAACGCATGCGAAGAAATCACCTGTCCCAAATGAATCAAGCGGCGCAGCAAGACCCCTGTATACGGCACTTCCACTTTCATAATCATTTCACAGGCCTTGGCACTGGCGACCGAATGGCTCACCGGACAGATGCCGCAAATGCGTGGTGTAATCGACGGCATTTCGGTAAAGAGTCTGCCTTCACAGAATTTCTCAAAACCCCGGAATTCATCCACATGAAAAAGGGTGTCCTGGATAGACCCGTTTTTATCAAGGTTGATTGTAATCTTGGCATGGCCTTCGATGCGCGTTACAGGACTAATGACAATCGTTTTCTTATCCATATTTTAATTTCTTTTCTTGTTCAAGATTCGGAATGCGGCCTTCCAAAAGTTCTTTTAAGACATAAAAAATCACATCCGCAGACGGCGGACATCCCGGAATAAAATAATCCACCGGAACAACTTCATGCAAAGGGACAACTCGATCGTTAAGCTTCTGTAAAGTAGCATGCTCGGGAATCAACCCCTGGTCATTGCTCTCGGCCTGGATATAGGCTCGATTCAAAACATCTTCTTTCGTGAAAGTATTTCTCATAGCCGGCACATTGGCGGTCACGGCACAATCGCCAAAGGAAACCAAAATCTTGCTTTGTTTGCGGATATGCTGGATCTCATGCCAATGTTCGTCGCTCGCGATCGCGCCTTCCACTAAAGCGATATCAACCGAAGGAAATTCCTTGCCGTCCACAATCGGGCTTTTCACGATATCGGCGAGTTTCGCCACTTCCAAAATCCGTTCATCGATATCCAAAAAAGACATGTGGCATCCGGAGCACCCACCAAGCCAAACTGTGGCGATTTTTTTCTTCATGACTTTGCCCTTCGTTTTTTCTCAACGAGTTCCGTGACCTTATTCGGAATCTTTTCCATTTTGCCTTGCACAGAATCTTTGAGCCAAAGCGCCCCGACAGGACACACATCGATGCATTTCCCGCAGGAAGTGCATGTCCTCGATTCACCCCACGGTTGATTATAATCGGCAATGACCCTAGAGGAAACTCCACGCTTCATGATTTCCCAGTTGTAAGCGCCTTCCACATCTTTGCAAGTTCTGACACATCGGGCGCAAAGGATACAGCGATTTTGATCGCTGACATATTTCGGATGAGAGCCATCGACTGTACATTTCTGAAAAAGATACGGAAACCGGCTATGTTCCATGCCGACTTTATAAGCGACCTTTTGCAAATCACAGTTGTTATTGGCGACACAAACCGCGCAAACATGATTTCGTTCGGCGAACAGCAATTCAATCGTCATCCGACGGTATTTCTTCAACTTGTCGGTTTGTGTTTTGATTTTTTGGTTCGGAGCGACCTTGGTCGTGCACGCCGGTAAAAGCCGCGGCACCCCTTCAATCTCCACTAAACACAAACGGCAAGCGCCAATATCAACCAACCCCTTGAAATGACAGAGCACAGGAATCTCGATTCCATTTTCCTCGCAAACCTGCAAAATGGTTTTCCCTGATTCGACCTCATAGGGTTTGTCATCAATCACAATCGAAAATTTAACAGGCATTCAGTTCTCTCCGACTTGTTTCTATTTTTTCTCATCCACAAGACTCTGGATGTATTCATCCTTAAAATAACGCAGTGTACTTAAAAAAGGATTGGGAGCTGACATCCCAAGCCCGCAAAGACTTGATTCCTTGATATAAGTCGCTAGTTCTTCCAATAATTCCAAATCTCGCTTGGTGGCTTTCTTTTGACAGACCTTCGCCAACAAATCATACATCTGCTTTGTGCCCGTGCGGCAAGGGATACATTTTCCGCACGATTCATCCATGCAAAACTCCATAAAGAATCGGGCCACATCCGGCATGAATGACGTTTCATCCATTACAATCAATCCGCCGGAACCCATAATCGAGCCCAATGACACCAACGATTCATAATCGACTTTTGTATCTAAGAATTCTTTGGGGATGCATCCGCCCGAAGGCCCGCCTGTCTGGGCTGCCTTAAATTTCTTTTTGCCGGGGATCCCTCCTCCCAGATCAATGATTTCTTTCAAACTTGTTCCCATGGGGACTTCCACAAGCCCGGAAAAATTGATTCGGCCGGCTAAAGCAAAAACTTTTGTGCCGGCACTTTTGGGAGTTCCGATGGCGCTAAACCATTCACCTCCACGCAAAATAATCGGAGCGATGTTGGCAAACGTTTCCACGTTATTAATCAAGGTCGGTTTCCCCCATAAACCGGATTCCGCCGGATATGGCGGCCGGGGTTTTGGATTTCCACGACGGCCTTCGATTGAGGCAATCAACGCTGTTTCTTCTCCGCAGACAAAGGCACCGGCTCCAATACGGATATCCACATCAAAATTAAATTCAGTGCCCATGATATTGTTTCCCAGCAAACCGTATTTTTTGGCCTGCTTTAAGGCCAATTCAAAACGTTTGATCGCTAACGGATATTCTCCTCGAATATACACATAACCTTTTTGGGCGCCAATCGCGTAACCGGCAAGAATCATTCCTTCCAAGACGCGATGCGGGTCTCCCTCCAAAACGCTTCTGTCCATAAAGGCCCCGGGATCGCCTTCATCCCCATTACAAACAACGTATTTTTCACTGGAAACATATTTATAAACGGTTTCCCATTTAAGTCCCGTCGGATAACCTGCCCCGCCCCGACCGCGCAAACGGCTGTGTTTGATTTCGGCGATGACTTCTTCCGGAGAAAGCAAACGAATGGCTTTATTCAAAGCTAAATAACCGTCTAAACTAATATAATCATCGATACTTTCCGGATTAATATTTCCGCAATTCTCCAGGACAATCTTGTTCTGCTTTTTAAAGAACGGGTCTTCCAGGGAACTGACAAACGGTTCCTCACGAAAATCCGCAAAAAGCAATTTTTCTTTGACAGGCTTACAATGACAGATGTGATGGTCAACTAATTTTGTCACATCTTTTTCGACAATCTTTTCATAAATGGTCTGGTCGGGAAGAACCTTGACCAAAGGCCCCTGACTGCAAGGCCCCATACATCCCGAAGGAATGACCTCAATCTCATTTTCTAATCCCTGGGCTTTGACCGCTT
>CAZAPN010000015.1:0-17012 GCA_964487145.1 uncultured Planctomycetales bacterium
CAAAATCACATTTTTTATTTTGAACAGAATTACCTACTTTTATCTTGTTTCTCTTCGGGGTTACAGGTAAAATAACTTAAAGCATTTAAACAAAAAATTGAGGAGTCTCAATGAAAATCAAACGAAAGATTTATGGCTTTACGATTTTTTCTTTTTTAATGATTTTTTCCGGTCTCATCATGGCTTTCTGTACCGGTTGGTCCTTAACACACTTTGCAAAAACAGCAGAGTTATGGACAAAGATATCGATTATTCCGCCTATTTTTTATTATTATTATCTTCCTTTGCCTTTTGTTAAATATGCCATGATTTTGCGGTTTTTATTGGCGATTTTGCAGATTGTGGCAGGGATATTCTTTTTTGAGTTGAAATCTTGGAGTTTAAGGATTTTTCGTGGTCTCATTATCTTGGGAGTCACAACAACTTTTCTTAACCCGTTTTATCCCCCAGTTGTTGTCTTAGTTTCTGTTTTTTATTACCTTATTTTTCTTGTCTACCTTTTCCACCCTCGGACAGAAATGATTTTTACTCAAGGTTATGTTTTGGAAGCACCTCAGTTGAGCGGGCCCATTTTAAGCGAAATGGAACAGAAACCCACTGATCGTTCGAAAGGGGTTGCGATCTTTGGAAGTCTAGAACTCTTAATTGTTTTGACCATGTTACGCGTATGGTGGTGGACTGTTCCATTGGGGGGAGTCATTTTAGAAATGGTGACGCGCTTTGGGATTAAATTTCCCCTCGCTATTCCCAAGGTTGCAGGCTTAACGATTTTGATGATTATTTACATCGCAAGTTTATTAACCCTTTATTTCCGTCCGATTGGCCGAAGATTGAATTTGATTTTTTGTGTACTTGGTATGATGATAACAATTGGGTTAGTTGTTTTTGTAAACCAGTCAAAAATGGGGTCGTATCAGGTCCCTTATTTATTTTTTACAATTTTCACTCTCTTTAGTAGTTTTTTAGGATTTGCCGTCCTGACAAATCCCAAAATCAGATCCCAATTCAAATTAGAACCTTTAAAATTAAGGTGGAAATTTCTCTCTTTTTTATTTACATGTGTTGTCTTTTTCTTGGCGGTTTTTCTAATGAAAGGACTTGTGAAAAATTATCCCTGGCTTTTTAATAAAGTCGTTATGCAAAATGTAATATTTAATGTGGAAAGATCCGCCGAACAAACGGATCAGGGGCTCCAATGGGAGTCATTAGCCCAAGAATTTAAGCGTCTTTATCAGCAGAACGATTTTGTTGGAGCAGAAAAAATTGGACAAAAAGCTTTAAAATTAGCTGAAGAAATTTTTGGTTCAGAACATAAAAATACGGCCGTGTCTTTGAACAATTTAGGATTGTTGTACTTATCTGATAAACGTTATTCTGATGCTGAATTTTTGTTAAAACGTTCCCTGAAGATTAATCAGACCATCTTGGGCGAGGATCATCCTAAGGTTGGCACTGATATGAATAACCTTGCAGAGCTTTATCGAGGATTGAAGGATTATTCAAAGGCTGAAGCTTCCTATCTGAAAGCACTTGAGATTTGTGAAAAAGCTTATGGACCAGATAGCATGTATGTGAAAATTATTAGAGAGAATTTGGAGGGATTGCGCATAGAGATGCAAGAAGAAAAGTTTAAAGAAGAAGCTGTCCCTCCTTCGAGGCCTTCGATTTTTGAAACAGAGGAAAATTTCAATTTGGGACCCGAACCGGTGATGAATAAAGTCAATTCTGATGTGGGTTCCTTGCCCGGGGTTATTCCTTAAACTGTTAATCAAGAAGGGGTTGTTGACGCCGAAAAGATTTCTGATGCAGCGATTTTGAATAAGACCCCGTAGAATAAGCTCGGGGGTGAAATTTATTTAAAACTATCCGGCTATTGGGTCGTTTTGTTTGTAATACCTGGCTTCTTTGAGGGAGCTTTTTAGAATTTTTCCCGTTCCTGCGTTAAAATTCTTCAGTTGTGCAACGATAAATCCTACCGTTAATGTCCCTATGATTTTGAAAAAATCTTGACGTGTTATAGTTTTTGATAAAAATGATTTCATAGCAATCTCCTTATTATGTCCAGACACCTGGAATGGGGTTTTGGCAAAATTGGCATTTCCCGTCGATGATATTATTTTCTAATATCATATAACCTTCTCGCCGAATTAATAACTTTTTATCATTCGGGCAATAGGTGTTGTTTCCCTCATGATGCGGAATGTTCCCGACATAGGCGTAGTGGAATCCCTGGGCCAGGGCAATATCCCGTGCCTGGATTAGGGTCTCCAAAGGCGTGGGGGGCAAATTCTTCAATTGATGCATCGGCCAAAAACGCGAAAAATGGATGGGGGTATCAGGCCCTAAATTTTCAAAAGTCCAGCGACAAAGTTCTTTGAGGTCTTTTTCGCTATCATTCCATGTTGGCACAACAAGATTTACGACCTCCAACCAAACGCCTGATTTTTTTATCGTGATTAAAGCTTTTTGCACCGGAGTCAGGGTGGCCGAAGACATGTTTTTATAAAATTCTTCAGTGATGCCTTTGAAATCGATTTTAATAGCATCCACAAGCGAACAAAGTTCGAGCAAAGGGATTTCCTCGATGTATCCGGCAGAAACAACGATATTTCTCAGGCCTTGCTTTTTTGATAGCTTGGCAATATCTGTCATGTATTCGAAAAAGATGATGGGTTCTGTGTAGGTATAGGCAATGCTGCGGCTGTTGGCCTTGAGTGCGGCCGAAACAACTTGCTCAGGAGAAAGGTGATAATTTTCTGTTTCATCCGGGGCCCTTTGGGAAATTTCCCAGTTTTGACAATATTTACAGTGAAGATTGCATCCGGCGGTGCCTATGGAAAAAGCAAGACTTCCCGGAAGAACATGATAAAAAGGTTTTTTTTCAACAGGATCAACGTGAACAGCGCTTGGATTTCCATAAGTTAACGTATGGAGTTTTCCCTTGAGATTCATCCGGGCCCGGCAGTTTCCCCGTTCACCTTCTTTGAGTCGGCAATGCCGAGGACACAATAAACATTCAACGGTTTGAGCCATAGAGATTCAAATTGTTTAAATTTTTTGCCAATGTTTGGCTTCGACTGGAACGATGCCTTTTTCTTTAAGTTTTTCCTTCATCCCTTCAGAGGCTTTTTGAGATCTATCCGGTTCGATCGTTTGTTTTTTAAGTACAGATGACGTGATGATATCCAAACTTTTGGATATTGTTTGTGCCACGGCTTTGCTTGTGATCGTTGCTCCCGTGATTCCGTCCACGTCTTGATCGAGTTGAAAAGGCGAGTTTATATTCTTACCGATGAATTGCCCAAGAAATTCCTCTAGCTTCCCGACTAACGAGGTTGTTTCCGAATGTTGGATCAGATGAACATGCGAAATTGTTCCATCAAGATCACATCCCACCATCATTTCGATAGGGCCGTTATATCCGCGTTCATCGGGGACAATGTCTTTGGTAAGATAGGCAATTCCAATTTGGGTTTTTTGATGTGTTTGGGGATCTTGTTGATAAACTTTGTAATACGGCGGCTCGCCGGTTTTAGCGGAAAAGGTGTCGGCTTGAGGGAAAACAATTTTTAGAAGTTCAACTTCCTGGGGCGTGGGCGTTTGTTCACCGGAAAAGCTAAAGATAAGAATCCCGGCCAAAATAATGAAGGCAAAGACAAAAATGAAGAGGTGTTTATTTTTCATAATAATTTTTTTCAGCGATTCATTATACCTCTTAATTTTAGGCAAAGCAATTTGAGAGATAATCCTTTAGCCGGGTTATTCTGTTATTGACGCTTCCTTGATGGTCAAAGTATAATGAAAACCTCAAAAAGTAACCTCTGGGATATTTGTCCCATGTAGAAAAATAAGTTAGATCAAAGGATTCTTATGCGTTTTTATGCGGACATGCACTTGCATTCGCATTTTTCCCGTGCGACCAGTAAGTCATCCAATTTTGAAAGCCTTTTTTTGTGGGCGCAGTTAAAAGGTATTCAAGTCATCGGGACAGGAGATTTTGTCCATGTCGGATGGTTTAAGGAAATCCAAGAGAAACTCGAGCCCACAGGAGATGGGCTCTTTCGGCTCAAATCAACTCATCAAAAAACATCCCTGAAACAATTGCCCGCCTCTTGCCGGGGGGATGTCCGTTTTTTATTGAGCGTTGAAGTTTCCAGCATTTATAAACGCGGCGATAAGGTCCGGAAAGTCCATAATATTATCTTTAGCCCTAGTTTTGATGCGGCCGCAAAGATTCAAGGTCGTCTAGAAAAAATCGGCAATATCCGTTCGGATGGGCGTCCGATTTTAGGATTAGATTCGCGGGATTTATTAGAAATTGTTTTGGAATCAGATCCACGTTCTTTTCTTGTGCCTGCGCATATTTGGACCCCCTGGTTTTCTGTCCTTGGCTCCAAAGGAGGTTTTGATTCCATTGAAGAGTGTTTTGGAGATTTAACCCAGAACATCTTTGCTTTAGAAACAGGGTTATCTTCGGATCCGCCGATGAATTGGCGTTTGAGCCAGCTTGATCCTTTTGTTCTTATTTCGAATTCGGACGCGCATTCGCCTGAAAAACTAGGGAGGGAAGCCACAATTTTTAATACGGATTTATCGTATCAGGGAATTTATGATGCTCTTTCTGGTCCTCAAAATAAAGGCCTCGAGGGAACAGTTGAATTTTTTCCTGAAGAAGGAAAATATCATTATGATGGGCACAGGGATTGTCAGGTCAGGCTTCATCCGAAGGAAACCACGTCCCAAAAAGGATTATGCCCGAAATGCGGCAAGCCCATTACTGTTGGGGTGATGTCCAGGGTTGAGGAACTGGCCGATCAACCCGAAGGACGGAAATCCAAACGCGCAAGGCCTTTTGTCAATTTGATTCCTTTAGTTGAAATTATTGCCGAGGCCAAGGGGGTAGGGCCGTCTGCGAAAAGTGTTGTAGAGGTTTTTCATCATATGCTCGGGAACCTCGGTAATGAAATGTCGATTTTACGTGAGGTGCCTTTGTCGGAAATTCAGAAAATTGCGGGTCCTCTCATCGCGGAAGGCATTCATCGGATGCGGGAAGGGAAGGTCACAATTGCCGCCGGTTATGACGGTGAATATGGGAAAGTCACTATCTTCTCTGAAGAAGAACGAAAGTCAAGGCAGGGACAGATGACGTTATTTTGAGGATAGGCGCTTTGAGAAACCTGCGAAAAGCAGGTTTCCCAAAGCGCACAACAGTATCAACTTTTTTATGGTCAACAGCATTCGCCATTTAAGTTTTTGCGGGACATGCAGACAATTTTTTGAGAATCGATATTTTTATCATACCCCGGGTTAATAAACCAATCTCATGAAGCTCTCCAACTATTCCTCTCGTCATTTGCCTCCTCAGATTAACTCTGCCCAATGGCAAGCGATTACGCATGAAGCCAAGCATCTTTTAATTATCGCGGGTCCCGGGACAGGAAAAACCCATACCCTTGTTCATCGCATCGGCTATTATTTTGAACAATTTAATGAGCCTTCAAAGATGGTTGCCCTGACCTTTACGAATAAGGCGGCGGAACAAATGCGCGAAAGGTTAAATCGACTTTTAGGGCCGTCCGTTCGTGAGATGACGATCGGCACAATCCATCGTTTTTGCCTGGATATTTTAAGAAGATATGGGCAAGAGGCGGGTCTTCCTCTTGATTTTCAAGTGGTTTCTTCCGAAGAAATTGACGATTTAGCCAAAGAGTTATGGCCCGACAAAACGGTTTCCCAGCGTCAGAAGTGCTTAACGGAGATTTCGAAAGAAAAGAGCCGTGAGATGGCCGATGTCTTTTCTTCGAACACCAAAGAGTATGACCAAATATTGAGAGAACGTCACCGTCTTGATTTTGATGATTTGCTTTTGGAGACTGTGAAGTTGTTGAGAAAGAACACGCTTGTTTTAAAGAAAATTCGTGAATCTTTACGATACTTTTTTATTGACGAGTATCAGGACATTAACGGCATTCAGCATACCCTTTTAACGTCATTGATTGATGAGGATATGTGGGTGACGGCGATTGGTGACCCCAATCAATCGATTTATGGTTTCCGGGGATCGGATGTCGGATTTTTTAAAAGCTTTACCCAAGATTTTCCCTCGGCCTGTATCGTTGAACTTACAGAAAACTATCGTTCTGTGCCCCAGCTTCTAATTGCGGCAAACCAGATCCTTCCGGAAGATAAACCCTTTCCGGTGCCTCCGGTTGTTTCAAAAATGATGCGTCAAGGCCGATTGATCCTTTATGATGCTCCGACCGACAAAGCTGAGGCAGAATATATTGTTCATCAGGTGGAAAAGTTGGTCGGGGGGTCGAGCCTGTTTTCCCATGATTCTCGGAGGGTAAGTGCGGATGATACGGCTGATCGGAGTTTTGGGGATATCGCCGTTTTATACCGCTTGAATGTGCAAAACTCACTTTTGAAACAAGCTTTTGAACGCAGCGGAATCCCGTACCAAGTGTCCGGGGAAAAAACGTTTTTGGAGCAGCCTGGAATCAAACAAGTCCTCAGTTGTTTAAAAGGAAACATTACCCAAACAATTTCTCCGGTTGATTCTTTGCAATCCGCTTTAAGGGAAATCGGCCATATCTCCCAGGAAGATCAATCAAGGTTTTTAGCCATGGCTGAACGTTTTCAACATCTTAAGGAATTTTTGGATTATCTGGCCGTTCAGCGGCCGGAGGATATGTTTTTTGAACGGGCAGAAAAAGTTTCTTTAATGACTCTGCATGCGGCCAAGGGATTGGAGTTTCCTGTTGTCTTTATTGTGGGTTGCGAAGAAGGCATCACTCCCTTGAACCTTGAAATTTTACCTTCGAATTTAGAGGAAGAACGCCGTCTTTTTTATGTTGGCATGACCAGAGCGAAAGAAACGTTATATTTGACGCGGGCTCATCGGCGGCGTTTGTTCGGTCAGTTACAGGAACATCCCCCATCACGCTTTTTAGCCGATATTCAAGAGGAGTTCAAAGAGTATGAAAAATTCGAGGGACGAAAATTGCGGGCTAAAGAAAAACCCGAATCTCGTCAATTTGATCTATTCGAGAGATGATGATTTAAGATAATGATTGAAAATCTTGTTTTTAAAACTGGTCAATAGTAGAATAATCCCATGGTTCGAAAAAACATTATCGACAAAAAGCATGTTTTGTTGGTAGACGATAATCCCGATTTTTGCACGATGACCGCATCGCTCTTGCAATACCATAATTATAAGGTCGATTTTGTGCATACCGGTAAGCAGGTCATGGATAAGGTCAAACATCATCCGGATATTATTTTATTGGATCGAAACCTTCCTGACATTGATGGGTTGGATGTCTGCCGTTACCTGAGGGAAGATAAGCGGTGGCGGGGCATTCCTATTATTATTTTGAGCGGCCGCAATAAGTCGGAAGAAAAGATTGAAGGTTTGTACGTCGGAGCGGATGATTATGTTACCAAGCCTTTTCATAATGAGGAACTTTTAGCGCGGATTGCCGCGGTCCTGCGACGGAGCCAATTTTCAGACCAGATCCAGTCAGAAAAAGTCGCTTTAATGGCTGACCTGAAAGAAATCCTGCAAAAAGAATTGATCACTCCATTTTTTCAGCCGATCTATCACGTGAAACCGACAAAATTACTTGGCTTTGAAATGTTGAGCCGCCCTCCGGAAGGCCGTCTTTTAAGCAATCCCGAATTTCTTTTTAAGGCCGCTTTGACGTTGGGACGTTATTTTGATTTGGAGATGATTTGTTGGCGCAAGGCCGTCAGTCAATGGATAAATTATTCCCACATGGGAAAACTTTTCTTAAATTGCAGCCCTTATCTGGTTGAGAGCACCAATTTCGATACCAGCAGTATCGAAAAACAGGGGGTTAAGCTGGCCAACGTTGTTTTTGAAATCACGGAGCGTGTCGGGATCCAGGACTATGCTGTTTTTATTGATAAACTGAAATATTTTAAAAAAGCGGGCGTGAATACGGCGGTTGACGATGTCGGTTGTGGGTTCGCGAGTTTGGATACCGTGGCTGAAATCGGTCCGGAATTTGTCAAAATTGATATCTCTCTAGTGAGGGAGATTCACGAAAACGGCCTCAAGCAAAATATCGTTGAAGCCATTGTGAGTTTTTGCAAAAAAAGCCGTATTTTGACCATTGCCGAAGGGATTGAGAAGAAAGAAGAGTTAAAAAAGGTTATGGAATTAGGAGTCGATGCTGTTCAAGGGTATCTTTTAGGAAGGCCTGCGATGGATATTGCGTTTAAGATTCCAGATTGTTTGCAGGTTTAAATAGGAGGGGAGAAAAGGTATGATCAAAAAAATTATCATTTTCGGCCTTGTCGGATGGGGATTGTGGTATTTTTATCAGACATTTGTCGCTCCCGAAGTTGAGCCTTTTTTCCGTAATAAAGCCGGTCAGGTTGATTTTGTCGGGACCTCAACCACAGGAGACAATGTCCGACCGTCCGAATGATTTTTCTTCTGAGAGATTTCAACCCATGAGTTTTTATGAAGATTAAAAGGATTACTCCTCAAAATTTCCGCCCGTATGGCCGTCTCATCCAGTATCCTCATCCTGAATTAAAAGGACGAACGAAGAATTTATTTTGTATCGTTTTGAAAGAGCCTTTCGTGCGTGGTTGGAGAATTGCTTATTTGATCGTTCGTGATAAAAAGATTTCTCGTCTCGAGAGCCATCCGACATCTTTTGAAAGTTTTGAACCCGTGAAGGGCCGAAGCCTTCTGTTTGTGGCGAGGCAAAAAGATGAATCGAAGATTGAATGTTTTTATTTGGACCGGCCTGTGATTTTAAACAAGGGCGTCTGGCATGGGGTGATAACAGTGTCTAGCGAGTGTGAAATGAAAATCACGGAAAATTTTTCTGTTCAATGCTGCTATTGGCCGTTAAAAACAAAATTGTCTGTAAGTTAGAAAATATTATTGAAAAGGAGATTGTCTTATGCCCAAGAAGATCTTAATTGTCGATGACGATCCCACGAGTATCACGATGGCCAATTTTATTTTAAGGACCAATAATTACATCACGGTGACAGCGGCGGATGGGAACGAAGGTTTGGTCAAATACGGAGAAGAAAAACCGGATCTGATCGTCTTGGATGTCCAGATGCCGAACATGGATGGTTTTACATTTATCCAGGAACTGAAAAGGCTGAGTGGCCCTCAAATCCCGCCGATCATTATGTTAACGGCGAAAGAACAACTTCAGGATGTTTTTAAAATGGAAGGGGCTGTGGCCTATTTCGTGAAGCCCTTAGACACAAAAGAATTTTTGAAGAAGATTCAACAATTGTTAAACCAGAACCCATAAAATCACGATGCCTCAGGAATATTTTCAGAAAATTGCTTCCGAACTTTCTTTGTCTCCCAAACAAGTTTTGGCAACGATTGAATTGTTGGATGGGGATTCGACCGTTCCTTTTATTGCGCGTTACCGCAAAGAAGCCACCGGGTCCTTGGATGAGGTCGCCATTACCTCCATTCGTGATCGATTGAACCAATTAAGAGAGTTAGACAAACGTCGACTGGCCATTTTAGAATCCATTCAAGTCCAGGGAAAGTTGACCGATGAATTGAAGGACAAGATCCTTGCCGCTGAAACATTAGCTGTTCTGGAAGATTTATACTTGCCTTATAAGCCGAAACGACGGACGCGGGCCACCATTGCGAAAGAAAAGGGCCTTGAACCTTTAGCTCAGCTTCTTTGGGAACAAAATGATTTTGATGTTTTGGCCGAAGCGGCCAAATATGTCGATGCCGAAAAGAAGGTCGAAACCCCCGAAGAGGCCTTAGTCGGAGCACGGGATATCATGGCCGAATGGATCAATGAAGACAGTGGCGCCAGAGCAAAGATGCGGGATTTTTATTTTTTGAAAGGGGTGATTACCTCAAAAGTGATTAAGGGCAAAGAAGAGGAGGCCATCAAATATAAGGACTATTTTGATTGGCAGGAGCCTGTTGTGAAATCCCCTTCCCACCGTGTCTTGGCCATGCGCCGTGGAGAAAAAGAAGAATTTTTGAGTCTTCACATTGTTGTTCCCGAGGAGGAGGCCCTGAAGATCCTTCAGCCGATTTTTGTTAAAAAGGCGAATGACGCGGCCCATCAGGTGAAATTGGCTGTCGAGGATTCTTTTAAGCGTTTATTGTCATTGTCGATGGAAACCGAAGTTCGCATGGACATGAAAGAAAAAGCGGATGAGAAAGCGATCCAGGTTTTTACGGAAAATTTAAGGCAGCTTCTGATGGCGCCACCCTTGGGCCCTAAAAATGTTTTAGCGATTGATCCCGGCTTTCGAACGGGATGCAAAGTCGTGTGCCTGGATGCCCAGGGGAAATTTTTGCTCAACGATACGATTTATATTTCTCAATCCGAGAATGAATTGAAAGAGGCGGCTGAAAAAATAAAAAAGCTGTGTAAACATTTTAAGACCGAAGTCATTGCCATCGGAAATGGCACTGCCAGCCGTGAAACCGAAGAATTTATCCGTGGCCTTGAGTTACCGAATATTCATGTGGTCGTTGTCTCCGAAAGCGGGGCCTCGATTTATTCGGCATCGGATGTTGCCAGGGAAGAATTTCCCGATCAGGATGTCACGGTTCGCGGTTCCATTTCGATCGGCCGCAGGCTCATGGATCCTTTAGCGGAACTCGTGAAGATCGATCCTAAATCGATTGGGGTTGGCCAATATCAGCATGATGTTGATCAGCCGAAGCTGAAACAAAGCCTGGATGATGTTGTGGTCAGTTGCGTCAATCAGGTCGGCGTTGAAATCAATACGGCCAGCAAACAATTGTTGATGTATGTTTCTGGCGTCGGGCCGGTTTTGGCACAGGCGATCGTCAAATATCGCGACCAAAAAGGGCCTTTTAAATCTCGTCAGGATTTTATGAACGTGCCTCGTCTGGGAGGGAAGGTCTTTGAGCAGTCCGCCGGATTTTTGAGGATCCGTGATGGAGAAAATCCTTTGGATGCGAGCTCCGTTCACCCGGAAAGTTATGCGATTGTTGATCAGATGGCAAAAGATTTAGGATGCCAAGTCCTTGACCTTATCAAAGAGGAAAATTTGCGTCAAAAGATCAATCTTTCAAAATATATCACAGACAAAGTCGGGTTGCCGACCTTGACAGATATTATGAATGAGTTAGCCAAACCAGGCAGGGATCCCCGTGAAGAATTCGAAATTTTTAAGTTTGATGACAGCGTTAAGAAACCCGAAGATTTAAAGCCCGGGATGAAACTGCCAGGCATCGTGACGAACATTACGGCGTTCGGGGTTTTTGTCGATATCGGCGTTCATTTGGATGGGCTTATTCATATCAGCCAGTTAGCGGACCGTTATATCAAAGATCCCAATGAGGTCGTTAAAGTTCACCAGAAAGTCAAAGTCACGGTTTTAGAAATTGATTTAGCCCGACAAAGAATTTCTCTTTCCATGAGAGAAAAACCGGGCAAAAATCAAAGTCCCCATGAATCCCCAGCTAAGCCGAAGAACAAAGAGGCGAAAAACAAGTCGACAGAATTTAAAAATTCTCCTTTCGCAAATCTGAAATTCAAGGATAATTAGATAGAAAGAAACCTATTGATGAAAGACGGTTATTCATGATCGATGAGATTTATAATCAATGTGCTGTTTTGCCCTTATTTGAGAAAAGGAATCACACGGATTCTTATATTGAAGTGGTATTTTTGACCAAAGATACTCCGCAATGGGCAGAAATGATCGCAAAATCTTTGGGAAAAGAAAAAAAGAAGGAAGGAGAGGATCCTGACACGGCTGATTTGGAGGTGGCGGCCAATCACGGCGGGATTCGGGCCAATCAAACATTATTCAGACGGAAATTCTGACGGTTGTGGCCATGTTTTGGCCATGGCAAGACGGACTTCATACCACTTTGAAATTGTTCGAGATCAAAATGCCCCCTCAAAAAAAATTATTTTAGGAGAGAAAATTTGACTCAAAAAGAATATTATTTAGAGTTGAATCCGCTTATGCAGTTTCCGAAAGGCGGAATTTATAGTAAGGTCCTCGCCAAATCCAAGAATTTTCAATATACCCTTATGTGTTTGACCAAAGGCACCGATATCGAAACCCATACCTCAACCAAGGACGCTTGCGTCTTGGTTTTAAAAGGGAAAGGCTCGTTTCTTTTAAGGAAAAAGAGGATTGTTCTTAAGCCTGGTGTTGCGATTTTTATGCCTGCCGATGCGCCCCATTCTTTGAAGGCCTCAGAAAATTTAGCCATTCTTTTGTGTTTAAACGGATAGTCTCAGCCGTCTTCCTATTTGTATTGACAGAAAATATTTTCAATGGTAGAAAATAAACGCACAAACTTTCCTATATCGAAGATTGGGAGGAATTGATGTTAGAACGTATTTTAAGAGGAGTTGTAGGTACGTTTATTCTTTTAAGTCTTTGGCTGGCTTATTATGTTCATCCGGGGTGGCTATGGTTTACGGCTTTTGTGGGGTTGAATTTGCTGCAATCGGCCTTTACGAATTGGTGTCCGATGATCTGGCTTTTGAAGAAGAGGGGTATTAAGTAAGTTTTGTTTTCGTCCAATAAACAGGAGGTTAAAACATGTTTTTTTTACATTTAAGAATGTGGTTGTTATTGACGGTGTTATTCGGGATTGTCTATGCCATTGTTGTCATGGTTGGCGCATCCATGGGGATCTCTGATTTTTATTTGTATTTGATTATTTCTCTCGGGTTCATGTTTGTTCAGTACATGATCGGCCCGAAAATTGTCGAGTGGACCATGCGTATTCGCTATATCAAAAGAGAAGAGAACGCCTCTCTATATCAAATGGTGGAAGATTTGGCCAATAGGGCCCAAATTCCCATGCCCCGCGTTTGTATTTCAGAGATGGAAATTCCTAATGCCTTTGCCTTTGGCCGCACTTTGTCTGATGGCCGGGTTTGTATGACGCATGGAATTTTGCGCTTGCTCAACCGTGATGAACTTCGGGCCGTTATCGGCCATGAAATCAGCCATTTAAAAAATAGGGATGTCTTGACGATCACATTGCTTTCGGTGATCCCCATGATCATGTATCGCATTGCCTGGAGCTTTATGTTCCATGGTCGTCGCCGCAGTGAGCGGGACAATACCATTTTGATTGGACTGGTTGCCTTCCTTTTTTATTTCATTACGAACCTTTTGGTGCTTTATGCCTCAAGAATCAGGGAATATTTTGCGGACCGCGGTTCGATCGCTTTAGGCAATCATCCGTCGCAATTGGCCTCTGCGTTATATAAGCTTGTTTATGGTTCCGCTCGGATTGACAAGGAATCTTTAAGGGAGGCGGAAGGCCTTAAGGCGTTTTTTGTGAATGACCCGTCGCGAGCCGCTCAAGAGATCCGGGACATGAAACAATTGGATATGGACCGCAGCGGTACGATTGATCCGGGGGAATTGGCGATGCTGAGAAATCGCGATATTCGTTTAAGTTTTACAGACCATCTTTTTGAGATTTTAAGTACCCACCCGAATATGCTTAAACGGATTAAACATTTGGCGGAGTCTCACATTTAACGATTTTTAACCTATGCAGCTGTCGGGAAATATCTTTGATTATGTTGTTGTTTTTTGGGCCGGAGTGTTGGTCAGCTTTACTCCGTGCCTTTATCCGATTATTCCCATCACGATTGGTTTTATAGGCGGGGTGAATACCCAAGGGACGAAAATCAAAGGATTTATCATTTCTTTGATTTATGTCTTGGGGATGGCTGTCACCTATTCCAGTTTGGCTGCTTTTACAGCTTTGACAGGACGCGTTTTTGGCCAGATTCAAAATACTCCGATGATTTTTGTTTTCGTCGGAGTTATTTTTGTTTTATTTTCTCTTATGATGTTTGACGTGATCCGAGTGCCGATTTTGGGAACTTCGTTTCTATCCAATAAAATAAAACCAACCAATCTTTGGACGATTTTTTTGTTCGGAATGATTTCCGGCCTTGTTGTGGGGCCTTGTACGGCTCCGGTTTTAGGGTCGCTCCTTGTGTATGTGGCTTCACGGCAAAATATCCTTTATGGTGTTAGTCTTTTGTTTGTTTTTGCTTATGGGATAGGCGCCCTTATTATTATTTTAGGAACCTTTACGGGATTGTTGAGTCGTTTGCCAAAATCAGGACCGTGGCTTGTTCGGATAAGGCAGTTGTGCGGATTTGTTTTGTTGGTTGCCGGGGGTTATTATTTAATAAAAGCAGGAAAGCTGTTGCTTTCGTTCTCTTAGAAGATATAATAAAATTTGATTTTAAAAGAAAGGGAGGAAGATATGAAAAAAATCGTTTTCGGTATTTTATTTATGAGTATCGCCGCCGTAGGGTGCAGCACTCCGACGGCCAAATCTGCGGCTGTCGGTGGAACGGCGGGAGCCGTTTTGGGAGGTATTATCGGCCACCAAACCGGGGATGATTTTGCCGGGGCCGGGATCGGGGCTGCCGTTGGGGCCCTAGGCGGAGCCGCTGTGGGGGAAACCATGACCAAGAAATTCTGCCCGGTCTGCGGAAAACAGTTTACATCTGATACAAAATTCTGCCCCACGGACGGAGCCGAATTAAAAGAAGTCCAAAAATAGATTTTTCATGAAAAAGATCCTCGTCATTGATGATGATCCAGTTATCGTCAAAATGTTTGAAGGCCGTTTGAAGGCCAATGGCTATGACGTCTTAATCAGTACGGACGCGGCCGATGGCCTTGAAATGGCCTTCACGCAATCCCCGGATTTAATCCTTCTCGATGTCATGATGCCGGTCATCAACGGTTATAATTTCTGCCGGCTTGTGAAGACAGAGCCGAAATACAAACATATCCCGATCATTATGGTCACATCCCGTGTGGAAGAATCCGATAAGGCCATTGGCCAGGAAGTGGGGGCGGATGCTTATGTGACCAAGCCTTTTCAGATGGATGATGTGATCTCCCATATCCAGAAACTCCTCAAAACTTGAATTTTCTTTTTTCCCTTTTTAAAGCCAACGAAAAAAAATGAAATTTTTCCTGGAAAAATTTCAATGTGTTATATAATAAATCCATAATTGATAAAAATTTTATTTTATTGATGCCGAGGAGGATATGACTGCCAAGATCGCTGTTTTAAAAAATTTTGTTTTTGTATCTTTATTTTTTTCTTTGATTTTTTCCCCTGCCTTTCTTTACGCCGAGTCGGATAACCCACGTGTTCAGCATCTGGCAAAAAATTATTCCCTCGAAAAAGAGATGAACCAGTATGATCCTTCGTTTTCCTCCGCCACGAATGACTGTACATCCCCCAATTGTCCTTTAGTCTGGACCGAAACAAGCTCCGCGCAATCCTATGATGACTCGTATGATTTGGTGAAGAGCAATGCGGTTGAGGAGACCTTAAACCAAATTGAGGAGGGATTCGCTCCCTCTCAGATAGAGGCGTCTGTTCCCCTCGAAGAATATACGGTTGAAAGACCTTTGAACCAAGATAATGAGCTCGTCGACATGGAACCTCCTCCGGTGCCACAACAAACTCAAGAAGGTTATTGGGCAAGTTTAGATCAGCCTTCGATGAATTCTGCCGACCTTTATCCAAAAGGATATTATTTTGATGAGCTGCAAAAATCCGCTCAGGAATTTAAAGAACCCAGACAACAACGTGATTGGCAGGTTGATTTAGCGTTAGGTGCAGGATATCGTCGGGATGATTTGTTGTGGAACAAGGCTGACATCGATGGCGCTCCGAATATTTTATCCGAGTTAACCTGGGACGATGTGGAAAGTTATGTTCTACGGGCTGATGGGAAAGTGACCTTTGCTAATCGGTTTCGTCTAGAATCCTCTTTAAGTCATGGGGAAATTTTCGGAGGCGACAATCAGGATTCCGATTATTTAGGGAACGATCGTACCTATGAATTTTCAAGGTCTAATAATAAGACGGAAGATAATCATGTTTTTGATATCTCTGCGGGCTTGGGTTATCAAATGGGATTTGTTGGTGATCCGGACTTTTTTATTTTAGATAGTGCCTGTGTCACTTGGTTAGGTGGATATTCCTATCATCGTCAGGATTTCAGGATCAAGGATCTCTCACAGACAATTCCCGCAACTGGCGGGATGGATGGATTGAATAGCCAATATGATTCCCGATGGAAAGGGCCTTGGTTGGGTTTTGAGTTTTCAGGGCAAAAGAAAAAATGGAATGCGTTATTCCGATTTGAATATCATTGGGCCGATTATTATGCGGATGCAAATTGGAATTTAAGAAGTGACCTGCAGCATCCAAAAAGTTTTGAAAATGAGGCCGACGCCTATGGTCTAGTTTACCGACTGGGATTCGGATACGCGTTTAATCCCCGGTGGTCTTTAAATTTAAATGCCGATATCCAAAATTGGCGGGCAAAAAATGGAACTGACCGGATGTTTTTTGCCACGGGGGATGTCTACGAGATGACATTGAATGAAGTCAAATGGGATTCGACGGCACTCATGCTTGAGGCGAAATATACTTTTGGACAGTAACCATGAATCGAAGAGGGTTTTCAAAAGACCTCGTTGAGGTGTGACTTCAACGAGGTCTTTTGCTAAAATCTTATGAACATTTTAACTTCTTTTGTTAAACTCATTAAACCGGAGAATCTTATGGAAAAAAGACAAAGCGGTATTTTGTTGCATATTACGTCGCTTCCGTCGCCTTATGGCATCGGAGATTTGGGCTCGGGGGCCTATCAGTTTGTGGATTTCCTTTCTCAGGCGAAACAACGCTTATGGCAGATTCTCCCGTTGAATCCGACGGATTTGGCCTGCGGGAATTCTCCTTATAGCAGTATTTCGGCGTTTGGCTGCAATGTCTTGTTGATTAGTCCTGAGATGATGATTAAAGACGGGTGGGTATCGGAACAAGATTTAGGGAATGTTCCTGATTTTTCGACTGACCATGTGGATTATGAGAAAGTCACTTTTTATAAAAATGCTCTTTTTGATATAGCCTTTCAAAATTTTAGAGCGAAAAGAAACAAAGGAGATTATGACAAGTTTTG
>CAZAPN010000016.1:0-8884 GCA_964487145.1 uncultured Planctomycetales bacterium
GTCCCGAGAGGAGGACAAGGCCCGTGATAACAATTTTTTCCACTATCAGTATACCCCTGCTTTCCAGGCACACTATTTTCCTTGATTTCCATAAGGGTTGCAGGGATATCAAAGACCACCCAATGCACCCATGTCCCCACCGGCGCATCCGGATCATCCACAATCAAGGCTAGGCTTTTTGTTGCGCCAGGAACTCCTCGAATCAAAAGTGTGGGATTAATATCATCTCCCTGACAAGTAAACTTCTTCGGGATCATCATATTATTCTGGAAATGAGGAGATATTATTTGCATAGGTTGACCTCCTTCTTTGGCCTCGACAAAACAACAAAACGCAAAAACTGCACAAACGAATAAAACAAGCTTACGCATCGTTCATTCCTCCCTTCTTCCTTCCAACAAATCGGACACTTCTTTAAAAAATTTGTCCAAGTCATCTTGAACGTGAAGGATCATATTATTAAATTTTATTCCCATCTCACCTTTATTGACAACAATAATTTTGCCAGGGCAATAACTCGGGATCATCGCGGCCGGATAAACGACGCAGGACGTTCCAATCACAAGAAATAAATCAGCCTTTCGCGCCCAATCTAAAGCCTCTTGAATCCCGAAAACATTCTCACCGAAGAAAACGACATCGGGTTTAATTAAGCCGCCACAATCACAAGTGGGAATTTCCTCATTTAAAACCTTAAGCTTCATCAGTTCAAAAGGATATTCTCTATGACAGGATAAACAATGACTCGTCCAAAAACTTCCGTGGAGTTCGATCAAATTTTTGGAACCAGCCTGAGTGTGGAGGGTATCGATGTTCTGAGTGACAATACCCTGTAATTTGCCGTCGGCTTCTAACTTTTCAAGAAAACGATGTGTAAAAGTCGGCTGACTTTCTTTGGTCAACTGAACAAAATCCCTGGCAAAATCATAAAATGGCTTTGGATCACGTAAAAACCACGAGATATCAAATACGGTATCGGGATCATACTTCTTGGTCACATAAAGCCCCTGGGGACCACGAAAATCCGGAATACCCGCACTCGTTGAAATTCCAGCTCCCGTGAGAGCATAAACATCGTTTGCTTCTTTGATCAGTTCTGCACAAATATTGGCTTCTTTTGAATGGGCCATACGCAAAGCTTGTTAAGGACAAATCCTTTTACATATTTTATAAGATTTCGCCTTGCGAAACCTTTAACCCCCTGTATAATAAATCCAGGAGGAACCCATGAGAAAAAGAAATCCCAAAAGTGGATTTGCCATGATCGCGGCCATTTTTGCCGCACTTATTCCTGTGATCATCATTATTGGCTTAGTTATCTACACAATGACTAAAGGGCCTCAGGAAGATTCCACGGCGACATCCCAATCAAGATAAACACATTGGATTATCAAACAAAGGGGGCATTTCCACTCGCCTGTATTATTTAAGCGAGTGGAAATGCCCCCTGTCTGTTTAGCCATATTTCAATTTCATTCCAATGACAAAAAAACACAAAACCAAAACAACGCTATTGGCTGCAATAATCGGAAAACTTTTCATCAAAACCCCATAAAAAGCCCATAATCCCACCCCAATGAGTAATACCACATACATCACAAGCGAAATATCGCGTGTCTGCTTTGTTTTATAAATTTGGACAACCTGTGGCAAAAAAGCAATCGTTGTTAAAATTCCAGCCACACTACCAATCCAAGAGGAAAAATCCATATACACCCTACCTTTTTAATTAGTGTTTCAGTTCAATTTCAAGTCGATCAATGAGTTTTTCAACATCCTTAACCAAAGTGGCAGGAACCATTTTCGTTTCAGTCATTTCACGTTTAAGTGATTTTAAAGTACTCAAAAGCCTTTTCAATCCGGTCTCTTTTTTCTTTTCCCAGGCTTCTTGAGGCGACAATTCTTCCCGCTCACGGATGAGCGCTGTTAAGGCCTTACGGACTTCCCGCGCGTCCTTGCCTTCTTCCAAAACATCCTTCTTCAGATTATCATAATCCTCCTCATCCAAAACTTTTTTATTTTTTGCTAATCGCAACACATCCACCGACTCATAAGTGGGAATGGTCGATGCATCATCCTCATCACCCTCTTCCATCTTTAAATATTGAGGCTCTTCTTTTTCAAGGAAATAATAAGACCTCAAAAGTTTCAAAGCGGTTTGCTTGCGAATGCCGATTTCTTTAGATGTATAGGTATCAAACTTCGCAAATCCCCACTCCTTAAAGGACCGATCTTTCCAAATCGTATAAAGAGCCCGGCCTAAATCGATCCACGAGGTCTTAAAATTCTTCGAACACTGAACCGCATGCTCACGCAAAGAATTTTCCTCCAATGCCTTCATCAAATCTTCTTTCATAACTATAAACCCTTTCGTCGTTATTTTAATTCAATCCCCACCGGACAATGGTCCGAACCCAAAACATCTTTTAAAATCAAGGCGGATTTCAGCTTGGGCAACAAATTCGCCGTGATAAAAAAGTAATCAATCCTCCAGCCAATATCTCTCGCCCGTGCACCCGTTTTATAGTCCCACCAAGTATAGTGTCCGGGATTTTTATAAAAATGGCGGAACGTATCAATATAACCGCTGGCGATAAACTTCGTGACCCATGCACGCTCCTCCGGTAAAAAGCCAGTATTTTTTTCATTCTCTTTCGGCCTGGCTAAATCAATTTCCGTATGCGCCGTATTGACATCCCCGCAAATAATAAGCCTCTTATCTTTCCTTCTCAATTTCTCTGTTACTTTTAAAAATTCGTCGTAAAAAGCCATTTTAAAAGGCACACGCACATTGCCCGAACTACCGTTAGGGAAATACACGTTAAACAAAATAAAGTCTTCATATTCCAAGACCAAGGTTCGGCCTTCCGAATCAAACTCTTTCTTCCCTAGCCCCTCCTGAACAGATTTCGGTTCTTCCTTCGTAAAAACCGCGACACCGCTATAGCCTTTTCTCTGGGCCGAAGACCAAAACGTCTTATACCCTTGCGGTGATTTTAAGTTTTCCGATAATTGATCAACACTTGCCTTGGTCTCTTGAACACAAAGAATATCAGGGTTTTCCCTTAAAAGCCAGTCGACAAATCCTTTTTTCTCAACGGCACGGATACCGTTCACGTTCCAACTCAAAATTTTCATTTTATTCCTCTTTTAAATTCAAACGAATCGGTTTACGATTATGGCCACCCTGAGGTTTATCTTTGAAATATCCCGCACACAGCGCAGAACAATACGCACATTTTCCATTCTCAATATGGTATTCTCCGATTTCATACCAATTTCTTTCGATAATCAGCTTGCCGCATTGATGACAATACGTACTGCTGTTTTTCTTATCACTCACATTTCCGATATAGGCATAATGCAGACCTTTGGAAAGCGCAATTTGACGGGCTTTTGTAAGGGTTTTCAACGGAGTTGCCGCTTTATCCATCAATTGGAAAGCGGGATGAAATGCCGTGAAATGCAACGGAACATCATCCCCAAGCTCTTGGGCTATCCATCCGGTTAAATCATGAAGCTCTTGATCACTGTCATTTTCACCCGGGATGAGTAATGTCGTAATCTCCAACCAAACGTTTGTTTCTTTTTTCAAATAAATTAATGTATCCAAAACCGGCTGCAAATGTCCCGAGCAAAATTTTTGATAAAATTTTTCACTAAAGGCTTTTAAATCCACGTTCGCAGCATCCATGAACTTAAAGAATTCAGCCCTTGCCTTTTTGGAAATATATCCCGCGGTCACGGCAACGGTCTTCACTCCTAACGTGTGACATTCTTCTGCGGTATCAATCGCATATTCCGCAAAAACAACCGGATCATTATAAGTGAAGGCGACACTCTGGCAATCCGATTTCTTCGCTGCCTGAGCAATCATCACAGGAGTGGCTTCATCGGTCAAACGGTCAGACTCCTGACATTGACTGATATCCCAGTTTTGACAAAACTGACAGCCCAAATTACATCCCGCCGTTCCAAATGACAGGATACTCGAGCCTGGATAAAAATGGTTTAATGGTTTTTTTTCGATGGGGTCAATGCAAAAACCACTACTCCGGCCATAGGTTGTTAAAATCATCTCACCCTTGAAATTTTGGCGGACGAAACAAAATCCTCGTTGCCCATCCGATAACCGGCAGTTCCGGGGACACAATTCACATTGGATCGTATCCTTTTCTAAAGGATGCCACCAACGGCCACGATGTAACGATATATCCATGGAGTGAGTTTAAGGAAAAATTCTTGAGCGATTAAAAGGAAAAATAATCTTGTAGGCTTTTCCTACAATCAATTTCTTAGGGACAAAACCCCAAAAACGGCTATCTTTGCTGCGGGGACTATTATCACCCAAAACATAATAATTGTCTACCGGGATTCGTTGGCGGTATCCCACCTTGGCATAACGTCCAATATTTTTATAGGCAATCTCTTTAAAGACGGAAGGTGACTCCAAAGCCTTTTGGTCAATCAAGACTTGATTGTCTTTAATTTCGACTTCTTCGTTTGGAAAACCGACCAGACGTTTAACATAAATACGTGACGGATCTTTGGGGTAATGAAAAGCAATGATATCTCCTCGTTTGGGTTCTTGCCAAAGATAAATCCATCGGTTTAGCACAATGAGATCCCCTGGATTTAACGTTGTTGCCATGGACTTTGTGGGTGTTTTAAATAAAATGACCGGACTTATTTGATAAAACAATGAAACATACAAAAAAGATAATATCCCCATGCTCACTAAAATAACCCCAGCGAAAGATAGTTTTCGGGATGTGGAAGCCTCTCGATGGCAATCAAACGCCGCATTGATTCTTTTGGCGCAGAAAAATCCGTCAAAAATAATAATCATCGTGAGCGACATGTCGAGGAAGAGAAAAACATAAAGGCTGGGATCCGTTATATAGAACGGATTAAAGACGGCCCAAAAAATATAGCCATTGATCGATAAGAAGAAGAGAAAAAAAAGAATCCCGCGTTTTGGATAACCGCAATAGACCTGACCCAACCCGGGGACAAGGCAAGAAAACAGTATCGCTAAGAATGGATCTCGATATTTACGGGATATTGTCTCCATAAGAATCAAGAAAAAATACCCACGGCCGAGACCGTGGGTATTTTTTCAGACGATTTATAAATTTTTTATGAATTTTTTTCGGCGATATCACCGGCCACAGGGATCTTAAATTTTTCCCCCTGATAAGCCTTGATCATCAAGATAATCCATAAAATGAGGCTCACCAACCCAACTAAAGGCACCAAAACTGCCCCGATAAGGGTCACCATCAATATCCATTGCAAAACCATCAAAAAACCGAAGACGACAATGGATTGCATGGCATGGAATCTGACATATTTGTTTTCTTTTTCAATGACATAAAAAATAATTCCTGTGATAAAACCCAACAAATAACATAGCAAGGCTTCAATATCTGCCTGCATGCCGGTTGTTGTTTTGCCTAAGTTTTTCTCCATGATTCCCTCCTTTTTTTCTGATTATAACACGCGATTTTTTCACGCAACACAGAATATTAAAAATTCTTGTCGAGTATCATTGGGCCAAAAGTTCACAAAAACGCTCAATAACCCGAGAAACACGGGAGTCCAACTTCTCAGCACATTTTGCGTTTGAATATTGGATGATCCCATACGCCGGACACGAAATTCCCTGGACAAGATTGTTAGGGATCGAGACCGAAACCATGCCCATGTGCTGACCATACGTATGGATCGCCTGAAGACAAAGGTCCCCCCCGCCTTCGCTATGGGCAACAGAGGTAAATGCCACCAATTTTTTTCCAATAAATTTTCCTTCAACCCAAAACCCGGCCGTTGTATCCATAAACGTTTTCATCTCACCGGAAACATTTCCGAAATATGTAGGGGATCCGATAATCACAACATCACTTTGGGCCATGGCTTCCGGGGTCGCTAATCTGGCCATATTCATTTCCGAGAGAATCTTTTTGCTTTCCGCCGAGATGTTGGCCGGCTCCTGCCAATCCACATCCTGAACTCGATATAAGGAAGCATCCTGTTTTAATTTTCGAAGGCTTTCATAAAATGCCTTCGCCATAAGATAGGTATTGCCTGAAGCGCTATGGAAAATAATGGAAATTTTCATCGATTAAAAACCTTTATGTTGTTTGTGACATGTTTTCTTCTTCTCAAGACCCGCGAAATAAACAGCGATTTTATATTGCGGCGTTTTTTTGATGGTTTCAACCCGCAGGACTTTTCCAAAACCATTAAAAACATCAATAACGCCCGAAAGGGTCACTTTTAATTCAAGGACATCCCCGACTTTATAAGGAATGGCCGAACAGAACCTTAAACCAACCGCACTCATGTCCTCGGTCAAAGAAAAATGCCAGTATTCCTTTTTAGCTTTTCCGTGCTTTTTCGCAAGACGGTGCTCGATCCCCAAAATATGCACCGCACGCGGGAATTGACGTCGTTCTAAAAAAATTTTTCTTTTCATATTTTTTCCATCCCTTATGAGGGATTAATCATTTTATCAGCGCGGACAATCTTATCAAACTCACTTTCTGACAAAAATCCCAATTTTACAACCGCTTCCTTCAAAGAAGTATTTTCTTCGTAAGCTTTTTTCGCAGCCAGGGCAGCTTTATCATATCCAATATGAGGATTTAAGGCTGTGACGAGCATGAGAGAATTTTGAACATGCCGCTCAATCTGGGGCAGGTTCGCTTTGAGCCCGATAACACAATATTTCGTAAAGCTTTCACACGTATCCGACAATAACCGGATAGATTGCAAAATATTATAAACAATCACAGGTTTATAAACATTTAACTCGAAATGCCCCCCGGAACCGGCAATAGTAATGGCAAAATCATTTCCCATGACCTGCGCACAAACCATGCCCATTGCCTCACACTGGGTGGGATTGACTTTTCCGGGCATAATAGAACTTCCAGGCTCATTGGCCGGTAAGATCAATTCTGCCAACCCTGACCGCGGGCCTGACCCCATCAAGCGGATATCGTTGGAGATCTTCATGAGGGATACAGCCAATGTCTTTAACTGACCGCTCAGCTCAACAATCGTGTCATGACACGCCAGTGCTTCAAATTTATTCTTTGCGGAAACAAATGGTAATCCGGTTATATGGGCGATATTTTTTGCACTCTCTATCGCAAAACGCGGATGACTATTCAATCCGGTCCCCACGGCCGTTCCTCCCAATGCGATTTCATACAAGCGAGGCAAGGTGGAATCAATGCGAGCTAAACCCTGGGTTAATTGGTTGACATATCCTGAAAATTCCTGTTCAAGAGTCAATGGGGTGGCATCCATCAAATGGGTCCGACCAATTTTAATGATCTTTTGAAATTCATGGGATTTTTTTTCTAAGGCATCTTTGAGGTTATGGACCTGAGGGATCAAACGTTTGTGCAATTGTTCAACTGTCGAAATATGCATGGCTGTTGGAAAAACATCATTCGACGATTGGCCCAGGTTGACATCATCATTGGGATGAATCGGTTTTTTGCTTCCCAAAACGCCTCCCTTTAATTCGGCGGCACGGTTAGCGATCACTTCGTTCATGTTCATGTTGGTTTGCGTGCCGCTGCCCGTTTGCCAAATCGACAACGGAAAGTGCTCGTCCCATTTCCCTTCAATAATCTCCTCTGTCACTTGAATGATGATTTCGGCCTTATCACGAGCAAGAAGTCCTAACTGCTGGCTGGTCACAGCCGCCGCCTTTTTAACAATCGCCAAGGCCCGGATCAACTCGCGAGGAAACCGTTCGCTGCCAATTTTAAAATGATCCAGAGACCGCGCCGTTTGAGCCCCGTAATACTTGTCGGCTGGCACGGACACTTCTCCCAAACTATCCTGTTCTTTTCGATAATTCATTTTAACCTCACACCATTTTAAGCTTTTTCAATTGCCTTAACGTGATCAACTTCGCTCCCTGACGCATCATTTGTCGGATGGCCTTTTTCGAATCATCTTTTTTGAGATTCACCCCTTCAATCGCATCCTTCAACACATAAATCGAAAAACCCCATTTCCTGGCATCAAGGACCGATGATTTAATGCAATAATCCGTCGCAAGACCACAAATGAATATTTCCGAGACTTTAAACTTTTCAAGAAGACTTTTCAGGGATCGTTTTTTTCTATCAATCGCGTCAAATGCCGAATAACAATCGGCATGAGGATTCTCTCCTTTATAAACCGCGATCGCCGACCGAGGGACTATTAATCCCGGATGAAAACGGGCCCCTTTCGTCTTCCTGACACAATGGACCGGCCATACCCCTCCATAGGTTTTAAAATGGGACGTCTTTCGAGGATGCCAGTCCCGACAAGCAAAAATCGGATATTTTTTCTTTAAAAAGATTTTAATGTACTGATTCGCTACCGAAACGATCTTATCTCCCTGAGGGACCGCCAAAGTGCCCCCGGGACAAAAATCATTTTGAATATCATTTAAAATCAATGCTTTGTTCACGGATGTCGATCTCAAAAATTCAACAAATAGTCTGTTAAAAGTCTTACCCCAGCTCCGGTCGATCCGTGAGCAAAATAAAATCGAGAAGAGCCATCGACAAAAGCTGTTCCCGCAATATCAACATGGGCCCACGGGACATCCTCGACGAATTGATGCAAAAATTCGGCGGCTGTCAATGTTCCGGCCGCCCCTTTGGGGAGACCCACATTTTTAAGATCGGCAACTTGAGATTTAATGTATTCTTTAAGTTCTGGATATAACGGCAGTCGCCAGAGACGATCATCTGTCTTTTTCGCACAAGACATTAACTGATGGGAAAGATCGTCGTGATTGGTCATAAGCCCGGAATAATCATATCCCAGTGCAACGACACAGGCTCCGGTCAACGTGGCAATATCAATG
>CAZAPN010000016.1:8894-16215 GCA_964487145.1 uncultured Planctomycetales bacterium
CATAAGACAGGGCATCCGCGAGAATCAACCGTCCTTCGGCATCGGTATTGCCAATCTCAACAGTTTTACCGCTATAACTGCGAACAATATCCCCGGGCTTATACGAGTGAGCATCCACGGCATTCTCGGCCACAGCCAAGACAAACAGAAGATTTTTCTTTAAGCCTAATGTGATGACATTTTTCAAAACGCCCAACACGGCCGCAGCACCGCTCATATCGGTCCGCATCGTTTCGATATGACCTGTCGGCTTAATGTTCAGTCCACCCGTATCAAATGTAATCCCTTTGCCCACAAGCGCAATAAAGTTATCGGATTTGGCGGCCCCATGATATTTTGCGATCATGAGTTTCGCTGGTTTAGAGCTACCTTTATTGACGGCCAAAATGAGGTTCAATCCTTTTTTAGCCAGCTCCTGTTTATTCAGGACCTCCAACGAAATATTCTTGTGGTTCCGGACAAGAATCTTTAAAGTGTTTTCCAAATAATCCGCATCGACTAAATCCGCGTTGTCGTTGACCAGATCTCGTGAAAAATTCACCCCCTCACAAATATGAATTTTATCATGGTAAACTTTCTTATCGGGAGCAACAATAAAGAACTTCTTGTCTTTGAAATCAACCGTCTTAGCATTTTTGTCTTTGGACACATATTTCTTCCACGTATATCCGCCGATCAAAATGCTTTCAATCATGGCCTCAACCAACTCATCATGAGGATCATACGAAACAAGTTCCACTTCCTTTGCTTTGGATAAATAAGAGGAAACCAGGCACTTTCGGATGGAAACACGCAAAGCGGTCGAAATTGTTTTGTCTTTCTTTCCAACACCTAAAAGTAAAATCATCTTATTTTGGTAAATCAAAGGAAACAGCTCCCCATCTTCGGCTAAAAATCGCTCAGATTCTACCAAAGATTTCAGCTGTGATTTCAAACCATCAGGGACATTCAACTTAAGGTCTTTAAGATGGGTTTGCTCCAAAATCAAGATGGTGGCATCTTTGTCAAGTTTTATCGCTGGTCGAAATGTAATCACGGTTTTCCTCCCTTGAAAACAAACAGACACTAATCGTGTAAGACTAGTGTCTGATGATTAAAGACAACGTTCATTTTATTTTCTTAACCATATCGGAACATAATCTCTTTGGTCAAGCCCCATGTAAACCTGTCGCGGACGTCCGATCTTAAGCGATGGGTTCTCGATCATCTCTTTCCAATGGGCGATCCATCCAGGTAAGCGGCCGATAGCAAAGATAACCGGAAACATCGGCGTTGGAATTCCAATGGCGCGCAAGATAATCCCGCTATAAAAATCGACATTCGGATAAAGTTTACGCTGGATAAAATAATCGTCCTTCAAAGCCACCTCTTCCAATTGGACGGCGATGTCCAATAACGGATCATGAATTCCTAATTTCTTCAAAACGGTATGGGCATGTTCTTTAATGATCTTCGCTCTCGGGTCAAAATTTTTATAGATACGATGGCCAAATCCCATGAGTCGAAAAGGATTTTTTGCGTCTTTGGCCATATCAACAAATTTCTGAACATTGCCTCCTTCATTTTGGATCTGTTGAAGCATTTCCAGGACCTTTTGATTAGCGCCTCCATGAAGCGGACCCCAGAGGGCGCAAATACCAGCCGAAACTGAAGCAAAAAGATTGGCCCGCGTACTTCCCACTAAACGGACCGTACTCGTGCTGCAATTCTGCTCATGGTCCGCATGCAAAATCAAAAGCGTCCGCAAAGCACTCACCACGTCCGGATCAATATGATAGTCTTTCGTCGGAGACGAAAACATCATATTCAAGAAGTTCGGAATATATTTAAGGTCGCTTCGGGGATAAACAAACGGCTCTCCGATTGACTTTTTATAGGAAAAGGCACTGATCGTTCTAACCTTCGACATCAGTTCAACCACAATCTGATAAATTTCTTCCTGTGTCGGATTAGGTTTAATTAACTCCGGATAATAGGCTGACAAGGAACAAACCATGGCTGAAAGAACCGCCATCGGATGACCATGCGATGGGTATCCGTCAAAGAAGTTCTTCATGTCTTCATGAATCATCGAATGACGTGTAAAGGCGGCCGAAAACTGGTCTAACTGCTCACGGGTCGGAAGATTTCCATAAATTAGCAAATAAGCGATCTCAACAAATGTCGATTGCTCGGCCAGTTGTTCAATGGGAATCCCCCGATAACGTAAAATCCCTTTATCACCATCAATATAAGTGATCGCACTGATGCAGGAAGCGGTATTGGGGAACCCAATATCCAAAGTCATGAAACCGGTTTTTGAACGCAACTCCGAAATATCAATGGCCTTTTCTCCTTCAGAACCAATGACAATCGGAAACTCGTAATTTTTACCATCAATCGTGAATTTTGCGGTGTTCGACATAGTTTTCTCACTCTTTGGGGTTAAAAGATAGAGCCATTATATTATGAAAATAACCGCATTGCAAGGGTAAAGACGACGGAAAATAAACGTCCGGACAAGACTTTTGTGACCTGGCAGGAGACAAAAAAATCAAAATTGTTCAGTTTTATTTAATTTTTGTTCGATTTTTTTAATGAGTTTGTCGGCACTGATGGGCTTAACCACATAATCCGTACATCCCTGATAAAACGCATCTAAAAATGGCTTGCGATGGGCCGTCACCATAACGATAGGAATCCCATCGCCAAGAGCGATGCCAGCGGCTTCTTCATTCTTTCGGATTTTTCTCAAGATTTCCAACCCATCAATATCCGGCATTTCAATATCAAGCAAAATGAGATCATAGGGTTGGCCCTGCAATGAGCGGTTGTAGGCTTCAATGGCTTCTTTGCCATTTCCAGCCCCATCGCACACCGCAACGTCCCGTAAAATCTCGATAATGAGTTCTCGATTTTCCGGGCTATCTTCAACCACTAAAATTTTCCACATGTTCAGCTCCCCTGTTTAGCAATATATTGTCTTAATTCTTCGACTTTTACTTTAAGAATTTCAAAATACTCTTTTATTTTTTGAGGATCTTCGCCCGCTTTCACGGCCGTATGCATTGTGATGACCGCATTGGCCACCGTTTCAAGACGAAAATTCCCCGAAGTCCCTTTCAATTCATGCAAAATTGCCCGCATTTTAAGAACATCATTCTGCGCGAAGGCATCCCCCAACGTTTGGATCTTTTGGGGCAATGAATTGGTAAAACTAATGACAAGTTTCTTTAAAATTTCAGGACGGACCTTTAGCTCCTGGCTAATTTTCTCAAAATCAATGTTTAAAACGGCTTCATCACCCATAGATTCCTCCCTAACGTTTTGGCAACGGCCCCATCGTCATCTCAAGAACAAGACGCTTGGTATTATCCATAAAAAAGGTCAGTTCATATTTGTCCCATTCTTTCGGATAGAACAAAACCCCTGTGACCGCATTATTCTTATAAGTCGAGAACGGTGACATGTCCAGTTCGGCAAACCCTTGCGCCGCAATCGCGGATTTAAAACTACCGGCAATGATATTGCCTAAAGTTCCACAGCAATCTTTCATCTCATTTTCGTCCTCATCGTTCGCTAAGGGGTATTTTAAAAGCTTTAATAGCTGAACGATATAACTTTGCTCGACATAGACAATCAATGCCCCCAAAACCTGATTTTTTTTCAAGGCCTCCGGGTTGGCATAATAATTCACGGTCGCCACAAAGGTTGGGTTATTGAATTTTTCCATCCCATTGGCACGCATCTTGCCGTAATATTCAACAATCGTTTTGCAGGCAATTTCCGGGGGCTTGGAAAAATTGACCCCGGCCCTCTCTTTAAACAGATCTTCAACACATTTTGCTAAAAGATCTGCCAATTTTTTTAATTCATCACGATGAGCATTTCCCATCATTAAGCTCCTTTATCTCTCTAAGTAGATTCATTAGGATTTTCATTGATCGTCACATGGGCTTTAATCGCATCTAAAAGTGAATCGGGCGTATACGGTTTAACAACATAACCAGCCAATTGAATGTTGACCTCTCTCGCCTTCTTTTTATTTTCATCAGTACCGGATGCGGAAACCATGATAATCGGAATGCCCGCAACCACCGGGACTTTCACGACACTTCCCATAAATTCCATGCCTGACATTTTCGGCATCTGCCAATCCAAAAGGATCAGCCCAACATCCTTGAAATTTTTTCCCAAAAGTTCAATGGCTTCATCTCCATCCTCGGCCTGCAAAAATTCATTTTTGACCCCAGAACCTTTGAGGATCTCGATCAGCAATTCACGCTCCAACGCGGAGTCATCAACAACCAAAATTTTTTTCATAGATTGATCCATTTTATCCATAACAAAAACTATGACTTTATTTTAGCTAAGAGTTCTGGCCGTGTATAGCGGAGAATCTTTTCTTTTAACTCGAGAACATCAATCGGTTTCATCAAATAATCCGTGATACCGGCCCTTTTCGACGTTTCCTGTTCCTCTTTTGAGGTTGCGGCTGTCAAAGCGACAATCGGCAATTGGGGGTTGATTTCCCGGCGAATCAATCGGGTTGCCTCAACCCCACCCATAATCGGCATTTCTAAATCCATAAGACAAAGATCATAAGACTGTTTCTTCAGTTTTTCAATGGCTTGCTCTCCATTGCCAACAAAAGTCCCTTCACATCCAAAGGTCTCAAAAAACGCTTGCAAGAGTTCCTGGTTAGGTTCGCTATCTTCGGCAACCAACACTTTAATCCCATGGCAGGAAATCGTTTCTAAGGCGTCACGATAATGATCTTGTTGAATATCCCGTGATTTTTCTATGGCATCAAAACTCGTGACTTTAAATTTAGCTGTAAAATTGAAACGGCTGCCTTTTGAAACTTCGGAATCAACCCAAATCTTTCCTCCCATCGCTTCCACATAACTTTTGCAAATGGCCAAACCTAGCCCAGTTCCCCCGTATTTACGAGTCACGGAACTGTCAGACTGAGAAAAAGATTTAAAGAGAAGTCCTCGTCGATCCAAAGGAATGCCCGTCCCTGTATCCTCGATAACGAATAGCAACATTGTCTCATCGTGTTCCACATCATGGGCAAGGTCACCTTGAGCGACTTCAATGGATAAACCGACTTTCCCTTGTTTTGTAAATTTTAAAGCATTATCAAAAAGATTCAGCAGAATTTGCTTTAAACGAGTAGGGTCACCCACTAAATGGTTGGGAATACTATTCGAGATATTCAACTCAAACCGAAGGGACTTTTCCTGGATTTTTGCTCCAATAATACGGCCGACTTCCTGGACGATATCATCCAAATTGAAAGGAATCTGCTCCAACTGGAGATGACCAGCTTCAATCTTTGAAAAATCAAGGATATGATTGACGATATTCAGGAGCAAACCGCCGCTAGAAACAATAATATTCACATGGTCTTTTTGTTTTTCATCCAACGAGGTATTGAGCAATAATTGGGAAAATCCTAAAATAGCGTTAATAAGAACCCGTATTTCATGGGCCGTACTGGCAAAAAATTCACTTTTTTGCTCCACAATCAATTGTGTTTTATCGCTAATTTCGAGGATTTTAGCTTGGCGAGCTAAAAGTTCGTTGTATTTCCGACGTAACTGTTCATACTGAGCTTTCAAGTCTTCCGTTGAAATGTTTTTGGTCGGGAAAGCATCAGAGTGATGAATATTTTTCGAAATGGCATTAACCTTTTCCACTTTCTCGGTCGTTAAATTTGATGCTTGGCGCAATTGAACCAGGATATCCCCCACATTGCAATAACCGGTTTTTAGCTCACCATTATTTTTAATCTGTTCATCCAAAAGATTGAATAAACTCCTAAATTGGGTTAACGACGAATCCATGAGACTAAGAAGTGTTTGATTACACTCCAGCTGTCCTTTCCTTAATAAATCCAAAAGTTTTTCAATTTCTTGGGCGAGGACGGAAATATCTTCAAGATTAAGGAATCCCGCCAGCCCCCTCAGGGTGTGAAACACTTTAAAAATAGTTTCGATGCGGTCTTTATCTTGCGGAATGGCCTTCAGGGACGTAAAACCATTTTCCGCGTCCCGCAAAAGAGAAAATCCTTCAGAAACAAATTGGGAAAGCATCTCAAAATCATCGGGAAGATTGAGATGGGGAATGCGGGGAACAAAATCTGTATCGGAGGTTGTCATATTTTTTATCACGAAGAATATTTTTTTCTTATCTCATCAATCTTAGAAAAAATATTAAGGAAGACTTCAACCAGGTGAGGGTCAAAATATGTCCCGCTGTCTTTCTTGATTTGGTCCAAAGCTGCCTCAACAGTCCAGGCTTTTTTATAAGGCCGCTCGGACGTCAGGGCATCAAAAACATCACAGATACTGCAAATCCGTCCCACCAAAGGAATATCTTCATTCTTTAAACCTTTGGGGTAACCTGTCCCATCCCATCGTTCGTGATGCGTCAAGGCGATCATCTCGGCCATTTTCATAAGTGGCGAGTGGCTTCCAGATAGAAGTTGTGCGCCGATCGTGGTGTGTTTCTTCATGGTCTCCCACTCTTCGGGTGTTAACTTTGCGGGCTTGAGAAGAATTTGATCGGGAATTCCAATTTTTCCGACATCATGAAGGGGACTCGCGTTTAACACCAATTCGCATTGAAGATCATTCATTCCGACAGCTTTGGCTAACTCAAAACAATATTGACTCATACGGACGATATGGGCGCCTGTTTCCAAATCACGGCATTCCGCGGCATGGGCTAAACGCTGGATAATATCAAGACGGGTATCTCTTAACTCCTTGGTCCTTTCCTGGACTTTGGTTTCTAATATTTTATTTTGATTCTGAACTTGTTTATGCAAAATGGCGGTTTCAATCATATTTTTAATACGCATGACAATCTCGAGACTCTCATACGGCATTTGGATGAAATCGGTGGCCCCTGATTGAAGGGCCTTCAAATGAATTTCCTGCCCCTTTTCACTGGAAACGGCTAAAATCGGCAAATAATCTTCTGGCCGTTTAAGTTTTCGCAAGCCCTCCATCACCATAAAACCGTCAAATTCGGGCATAATCAAATCTAGAACAATCAGATCAGGTTTAAATTCTTGATAAAGGGAAACAACCTTACGGGATTCTGTTGTGCAGCAGATGTTTTGATAACCCGATGTTTTAAGGATCTTTTCCAGCAACATCAGATGCAATTTCTGGTCATCGACAATGAGAATCTTGGCGTTTAGGATTTCTTTCTCGGGTATCATAGGGTCATATTCGTTTTAAGATATTTTAAAGCCCTTTGCGACAAAAGGAAACATAAAAAAATAAAAAATTACTTTCTGGGGTGGCCCTGCGCCGGCCGGCGCAGG
>CAZAPN010000016.1:16225-16774 GCA_964487145.1 uncultured Planctomycetales bacterium
TTTGTCCTTATTTTTTTTTGTTTATAAAACTCTAAAATTTTTTTTGGGGGGTGGCCCGGGGCGGGCGGGGGCTGGGCCACCCCAAAACACCGTTTCTTAAAACGTCCATCCCTTCATCTGTTGAAGAAAACCATCTTCGGTCACATCACAACAAATCGGAACAACCGTTATATAATTTTGTTCTAACGCAAACGTATCGGCTTGAGGATCTTTCTCAACATGAGGCAATTTGCCGGACATCCAATAACAGGTCCTTAAACGTGAGTCTTTCCGTTTCCGGAACTCGCCATGAATCGGAATTTGGCCCTGACGGCAAACTCGAACTCCCCGAATCTTCGCTTTTTTAACAGCGGGGACATTCACGTTTAAGAATAAACCCGAAGGCAACTTCTTTTTATTCACAATCGAAGCAATTTTTGAACCAAACTGAGCGGCATAAGAAAAATCCGGATTAACAAAAGTTCCCAGAGAAATCGCAATGGAAGGAATCCCGCACAACGCCCCTTCTCTGGCGCCGGCCACAGTCCCCGAATAAAAAACACTGCAACC
>CAZAPN010000017.1:0-16288 GCA_964487145.1 uncultured Planctomycetales bacterium
TCAGAAAAAAACCGTTTCGATAGGACACGTTTTTATCGCTTATTTATTGTTAAGTTCTCTTCAGAGATTTTTCGTCGAATTTTTCCGGGCGGATCACACGAGTGTCTGGGGAACCCTCAGTATCTTTCAGCTGGTCAGTTTAGGAATTTTCTTTATTGCGCTCTATGCTAAAACACGTCTTAAAAGTTAGCGAGGAAGACCTTCATCTCCGCTTAGATGTTTTTTTAACAAAAAACTTACCCGAGATTTCTTCCCGAAGTTTTATCCAGAAAATTATTGAATCCAACGGTGTCACCGTCAATCAACGGGCCGTGAAATCCCATTATAAAGTGAATGTGGGGGATGTCGTTGAACTTGAAATTCCCAAGTCCTTAGATACAACGGTTATCCCAGAAAATATTCCTCTGAATATCTTTTATGAAGATGAGGACATTTTGGTCATTAATAAGCCGGTTGGGATGATGGTGCATCCAGCCCCGGGCTTTTATTCGGGGACACTGGTTAATGCCTTGTTATTTCATTGTCAAAGTTTGTCGGATGGCTCCGAAGCTTCCCGTCCAGGGATTGTTCACCGCTTAGATCGAGAGACTTCCGGACTAATGGTTGTGGCAAAAAACAATCAAGGGCATGTCCGCCTGGCTCGTCAATTTGAAAAACATAAAGTGAAAAAACAATATGTCGCTTTAGTGAAAGGCCTTGTTCAATTTGATGAAGGGTTGATTGATGCCTCCTTGGGGCGTAATCCCCGTCATCGGGAAAAGAAAGCAGTTGTTTTTTATGAGTCGGCCAAAGAGGCCCAGACCTTTTATCGGGTGAAACAACGATTTTGTGATAAAACGTTGGTTTGGCTGTATCCTTTGACCGGGCGAACACATCAGTTGCGGGTTCATATGGCTTATCTCGGGCATCCTATTTTGGGAGATGATAAGTACGGGCAGATGGAGAATTTTCCTCGGCTCGCGCTTCATGCCCAATCGCTTGCATTTTTTCATCCACGGACTTCCTGTTATCTTGAATTCTCGACCAAAACACCGTCAGAATTTATGATTTCCTGATGAAAATCAAGGAAATTCAAAGAATAAACTTTACAACTGGAGTCTTTCTCTTATAATATAACCAAAGTATTTTTGAAAACTTTTCGGCAAGAAAGGATATAGCTTCATGAAGAGTATTTCTAATAACCGCGGTAAAACGATTACAATATTTCTTTTTGTGCTTTCCATTTTATTGCTTTCGATTATGGCCATTACGGTTTTTTTCTTTCAAAAAGAACGTGAGATGCGCAAAATTAACGAGATGAAATTGACTCAGGCCATGGTTGACCTTGAGAAAACTCAAAATGATCTTCTTGATGCGAAAAAGCAGGCCATGTTATCCGAGGAAAAGACGAAACAAGCGGATCAACAGATTGATGCCCTGATGAATGATGTGGAAGTTGAAAAAGGTTTGAAAGAAGAAATTAAAAAAGAAAAGACCAGTCTGCAACAAAAATTGGATGAGGCCATCAAGGCCAAAGAGACCTTGGTGACAGAGTTATCAACTCATCAGCAGAAAATTGCCGATCTTGAGGAGAAATTAAAAGAACAAGAAAAAATTTGCCAAGAGACGGAAAAACCTTTGTCTGCGAACGATTTTATAGAAACCCCTTCACCGTCTTCTTCTTTAGACCCTGCGACGGTTTCCCCCGTCGCCGTTGTTCCCATGGACCAAATTCCGGAGGGGCAAGTCCTCAGTATCAATCAGTCCAATAATTTTATCGTTTTTAACAGGGGAAGTCAGCAGGGCATTACAACAGGTCTTGTGATGTCTCTTTATCACGGAGATAAATATTTAGGAGATGTCCAGGTCTCCCGAGTGCAGACGGACATGTCTGTTGCGGATATCCTTCCACCCTTGACCAGTAAAAAGATCAGAATGAATGACAAAGTTGTGGTCAAAAAATGATCCTGACCGTTCAACCCGCATCACGTCTTCGCGGGTTCGTTAAATTTCCCGCGTCAAAATCCTATTCAATTCGTGCCTTCATGATTGCGGCCTGTGGCGGACAATCGACGATTTATTTTCCGTCGGATTGTGACGATTCGAAAGTGTCGATTCGTGTCGCCCGATGTTTGGGCGCGTGCGTAACGCGTCTTCCTCAAAATGTATGGAAAATCAAGGCCCATCAAAGATGTCCGAGATTATCCCGCATTAATGTGGGGGAATCTGGAACCGTTTTGAGATTTTTGTTGCCGATCTTAGCTTCTTATTCGAAGCCGTCTCGGGTGATCGGGGAAGGAACCTTGCGAGGGCGTCCCAATAATCATCTTGTGAATACATTGAGGGACATGGGTGCTTTTATTCAGGGAAGAGGACCGAAAGAAACAGTTCCCATTGACGTCCGAGGTGAAAATTTTCATGGGGGAAAATTTTTGATTGATGGTAGCTTGAGTTCTCAATTTATTTCGGCGCTTCTCATTGCCTGTCCTTGCTTAGAACAAGATTCTCTGGTTACGATTTCCGGGGAAAAAATCGTTTCGCAACCGTATATTCATATGACTTTGAAAGTTCTGAAAGAGGCAGGCATTCAGGTTAAATTATTAAAAACAAGACAATTTGCGATTCAAGGACGACAAACTTTTCATGGCCTTAAGAATTTTAAGGTTCCGTCGGATTATGGATTATCCGCTTTTCTTTTTGCGGCTGCTGTTTTAATAAAGTCCTCTGTTATTTTTGATGGATATTTTGATCCGGCATTTATTCAGGCCGATGGCGCCATTTTACCTTTGTTAGAAAAGATGGGGGCTCGGATGACTCGCAAACGAAATTGTTTCAGAGTTCAAGGCCCGATTTCTCTTAAAGGGGGAGATTTCTCCCTGAAAGATTCTCCCGATTTAGTTCCTATTATGGCCATTTTAGCCTTATTTGCCAAGGGACGAACCCGCCTGTATGATATTGGTCATGTGCGTGTGAAAGAATCTGACAGGATTTCGGACCTTTGTCATGAATTGAAAAAAGTGGGCGCGAAAGTGATTGAAAAAAAAGATGAAATTGTTATCATCCCTCAGGTGGAATACCGAAGTCATGTCATGTTAGACCCTCACCACGATCATCGTCTGGCCATGGCCTTTATTGTATTAGGCTTAAAACTTGGTATTAGAATTAAAGATATAGACTGTATTAATAAATCTTACCCAAAATTTATTAAAGACATTCAATCTTTAGGCGCAGAGGTTTTCAAAAACTAAAAATCGTTTGACAGTAGTTTTGTTTTCCGATATGATTGGCATATACCATTGTTTTTATTAATATCGGGGGCACATAATGTTACAAAAAATCCTCAAAATTCTTAAAAAAGCGGTTAATTATATCTTAGGATTATTTTCTAATGATATCGGAATTGACCTAGGGACCGCAACGACCTTAGTTTATCTTAAGGGAGAGGGAGTTGTGCTTTGTGAGCCTTCGGTCGTGGCCATCCAAAAAGAAACAAATCACGTCCATGCCGTTGGCGATGAAGCCAAGCGAATGTTGGGTCGCACTCCGGGGAATATCGTCGCAATCCGTCCGATGAAAGATGGGGTTATTTCTGATTTTGAAATCACGGAAGCCATGTTGCGTTATTTTATTAAAAAAGTTCATCGGGGCCGTAAGCTTGTCCGTCCCGCGATGGTTATTGCCATTCCTTCGGGAATCACGGAAGTGGAAAAACGGGCTGTCAAAGATTCCGCAGAAAGAGCTGGGGCGCGAATGGTTTATTTAATTGAAGAACCTAAGGCCGCGGCTGTCGGGGTCGGATTGCCTGTGGAAGAGCCTGCCGGGAATATGATCATTGATATCGGCGGTGGGACCACAGAATTTGCGGTCATTTCTTTGGGTGGGATCGTCTATGCGAAATCTATTCGGATTGCCGGGGATGAAATGGACTCTTCGATCATTGAATATTTACGCAAGACGTATAACCTGATGATTGGCGAACGGACCGCGGAGGAGATTAAGATTCGCATCGGTTCCGCTTATCCGTTAGAAGAAGAATTAACCATGGAAGTTCGTGGCCGCGATTTGATTGCGGGTTTACCGAAAACAATTACCCTCACATCGCCGGAGGTTAGAGAATCGTTGCAAGAACCTGTCCGGGCGATTGTGGAAGCGACCAAACAAACGTTGGAACGGACTCCTCCCGAACTTGCTTCAGATTTGATTGATCGAGGGATCGTTATGGCGGGCGGCGGGTCTCTTTTGCGAGGGATTGATAAATTGATTGCCGAAGAAACTGGTCTTCCCGTCCATATTGCGGATGATCCCCTGACCGCGGTTGTTTTAGGAACGGGGCAGACGTTAAATATGCCTGCGAAATTGCGTCGGCAACTCGTGGTGACGACGAAATTTGATTATTAAAAATAATTTTTGAGCCTCCCAGTGTGTCCAAAAAAGTTCGAAAACTCATAGTTTATCTTCTGCTTCTGTTTGTCCCGTTTGTTATCCTTTCCTCCCCCCAGGCTAATTTCAAATCCTTTCGTGTGGGCATTGTGGAACTGACCTCATCCCCGATGAGGTTAATTTTATTTCCTTTTAAAGAGTTTAAAAAAATTCTTTTATATCACAACACGTATGATAAATACCAGCAACTTCAGGAAGATTATGATCAACTTAGATCTGAATTTATTGTTCAGGAAGAGGCCTTAAAAGAGAATCAGCGTCTGAAAGGACTTTTGGATTTCAAAAGTAAAGTTAACATTCCGACGATCGCCGCCAATGTCATCGGTCGAGACCCGGCGAATTGGAATGCGGTTCTGTATATTGATAAAGGAAAATGGCATGGAGTGAAGGTCGGGATGCCTGTCGTCACTCCCGGCGGAATTGTCGGACGTGTTTTAGCCACGGGAGCCCAAATTAGCAAAATCATGCTCATTAGTGATCCCAATTTTAGTGTCGGGGCTGTGAATGAGCGAAGTCGGGAATCGGGTGTTGTTTCGGGGACCTTAAAATCAGTCTGCCGAATGCGGTACCTCGGCGAACAGGCCGATATCCAAGTCGGTGATAAAGTCATCACGTCCAAGTTGAGCTCTTTTTTCCCTGAGGGAATGTTGATCGGCGAAGTGGTGGATGTTTTTAAAAGTCCCAGCAGTCCCATGTTAGAGTGCTTGATACAACCCGCTGTTTCCTTATCCCAAATAGAAGAAGTCCTTATTTTAAAAAAGTAAAATGCAAATTCCACGCCGACGAATTGGGTTTCTGTTCCTCTTGATTTATCTCGGATTTTTATTGGAGTTTTTCTTGTATAATTTTTTAGGAAGTTGGTTTAAAGTCAATTTCCTACTCTTAGCTGTGATTTTTTTTACATTGTTTTGGGGAATTCGTTGGGGACTTGCTTGCGCCTTTTGTGCGGGACTGCTCGAGGATTCATATGGGGGAGGTCTTTTTGGTCTGCATTTTTTTTCTTTTGTCCTTTGTGCGTATTTGACAGTTTTGATCCGTCAGTATTTTTACCAGATTGAATCTGGGATTTTGAGAATATTTTTAGTTTTTCTTGTTACGATATCCAATGTCTTGATTAGCTTTACGATTGTCTCGATGTTTTACGTCATTAATTTTCAAGAAACCGTCACGTCGATTTTGATTCCAGAGGTTGTTTTGACCACAGTCATTGCTCCTTTTCTTTTTGATCAGCTGAAAGAGGTCATAGCTCGTTTTTCGATCAAGTAGTTTCCAAAAGTTTTAACCATTTAAAACATATTGATTGATGCGTTTTAGAATTTTTCGTCTTATCGTCACAGCTGCTTTTCTTTCCATCGCTTTGGCCTTAGGGTATACCCAGGTCATGCGGGGACAATATTTTTATGAACTCAGCCGGAGCAATCGTATTCGTGTTGTTCCTGTGGAAGGGAAACGTGGCCGTATCTTGGACCGGAATGGAGTCATTCTGGCCGATAATCGGGTTTCGTTTGATGTCACGGTCTTGCCTCAGGAAGTCAAAAATATGGATTTACTTTTTGGCTATTTGAGCGGCGTTTTGAATATTAAAAAAGAAAAATTAATCAAAACTTTTGAACGCGGACGACTCGCTCCTTTTGAACCTGTGGTCATTGCCAAGTATGTCAAACTCGAACAAGCGATTGTCCTCGAAGAGAATAAATTTCGGTTTCCGGGACTCACGGTTCAAGTTTCGACCCAGCGATTCTACCCGTATGGGGCTTTGGATGCGCATGTCTTAGGATACGTGGGCAAAATTAATCGTTCTCGATTGACCCGTCTGAAGGAATATGGTTACCTGATGCAAAATATCATCGGTTATTCAGGCGTCGAGGAATATTATGACACCTATTTACGGGGGGACAACGGAGGCGTTCAGGTTGAAGTCAATAATCGCGGGGAGCAGGTTCGTCTGTTAGGTTATCGGGATCCTTTGATGGGGCAAGATTTAACTTTAACAATCGATCATCGCCTCCAAGAAATTTCACTGGCTTCTTTGGAAAATAAAAAGGGGGCCGTTGTCATCATGGACTTGGATAGCGGTGAGATTTTATCCATGGTGAGTTCGCCAAGTTTTGATCCGAATGATTTTGTCGAAGAGAAAAATGATATGGTCGGGGCCTATTTTAATGATTCGAACGCTCCCTTATTAAATCGCGTCATCAGTGGACAATATCCGCCGGGATCGGTTTTTAAATTGATGTTGGCTGTGGCCGGGTTAGAAGTTAATAAGGTTTTTCCGAATACGACATTCACGTGCCCTGGCTATTACAAATTAGGAAAAAGATTTTTCCGGTGTTCTCATACTCATGGTGCTCAGAATTTGACTGAAGGGATCGGGCATTCCTGCAATGTTTATTTTTTTAATGTCGGTTTATTGTTGGGTGGGCCAGACATCATCGCGGAATATGCCCGTCAGTTTGGGTACGGGCGACTGATGAATATTGATTTGCCTTATGAGGCATCAGGGTTATTGCAAGACCGGGCCCAAAGAAAATCAGCTTCACGGCGTGCGTGGTATGATGGAGACACTTTAAATTTTTCAATTGGTCAGGGTGATACAATGGCCACCCCCTTGCAATTGGTTTGCATGATGGCTCGTTTAGCGAAAAATGGGGAGGAGGTGGATCCCCATGTTTTAAAAGCCATCGGAACCTCTGAGCGACAGAACTTGTCTTTGCCGAAAAAAATCTTTGCGAAAGATAAAACGTTTGAAATTGTCCAAGCCGGGATGCGGGCCGCTGTGGGAGATTACTCAGGGACTGCCCATGTCCTGGATTTTAAAGACATTATTATCTCCGGAAAGACGGGGACGGCACAAAGTTCGGGAACCAAACCGGAACACGCCTGGTTTGTCGGGTATACCTTTTCCACAAAACCTCGAATAGCGTTTTGTGTTTTCTTAGAATATGGGGGGTCGAGTTATCACGCCTGTCAAACGGCCCGCCAGATTTTCTTAAAAATAAAAGAACAGCATATTTTATGACATTGTCGCAACGTTTAGAACGAAATGTTTGGGCTTCGACCGTCGGGATTATGACGATGGGATTGATCGCCCTTTATAGTGCGACTTACGGGAATGTGAGGGTTTCGCACGCGATATTTTATGATCAATTATTTTTTGCGTTCTTGGGGTTGGCCACGATGTTTGTTTTGAGTCATTTTGATTATCATAAATTTTATGACCTGGCTTATGTTTTTTATATTATCACGGTTGTGTTGTTGGTTTATGTTTTAGTGAGTGGCCGTCATATTTTAGGGGCAAAACGGTGGATCGAAATCGGGAGTGTCAATTTTCAGCCGTCGGAATTAGCTAAGCTCGCGGTCATTGTGACGCTCGCCCGTTTTTTAAGTCATCAAGGGAATTCGTGGTCTTTTCGTTCCCGAAGTCTTTCGCATATTTGGTTAAGGGATTTAGTCCTCTGCTTTGTTATTGTCGGGGCACCGACCCTTCTGATCTTTAAACAGCCAGATTTGGGAACAGCCCTGTTGATCTTGGGGATTTTTATTCTGATGATTTTTGTGGCAGGAATCCATTATCGTTTTATTTTTTCGTTAGGCGGATTGTTTCTATTGGTTTTACCGTTTGCTTGGCATATTTTAAAACCCTATCAGCGTGACAGGCTCCTGGTTTTTTTAAATCCCAATATCGATCCCCTTGGAGCAGGATACACGATTATTCAATCGAAAATTGCCGTCGGATCGGGGCGAGTGTTCGGGAAGGGATGGCTTGCCGGGACCCAGAACCAGTTAAACTTTTTGCCGGAACGGCACACGGATTTTATCTTTTCCGTCATTGGAGAGGAATGGGGGCTTTTGGGCACGCTCTTTATTGTGTTTTCGTTTTATGCGCTCATTATTTCCTGTTTAAAAGTCACGGAACATACGAAGGATGAATTCGGACGATTGGTTGCGATTGGGATTGTTGCTATCTTGACTCTGCAGGTTACCATTAATATCGCGATGGTCATTGGGTTGTGCCCGGTTGTTGGGATCACGTTGCCATTGGTCAGCTACGGTCGAACGTCCTTTTTAATAACGTGCATTATGTTGGGTTTTATTCTTAACCTTAATAAACATCGCATGATTTTCTAATTTTTTATATTAATAGAAATCTTAATATTTAAAGATAATAAATCATTATTGAGAAGAATGTCTAACTGTAGTAGAATTCTGAAAAGAGATTTGATCCAAAACAGGAGGCTTGACTTATGGCAACATTTTTCGATAGACTTCGATCCCGCAGTTTAAGAGATGAGCTGGCGGTCGCTTTTGGACTGGTTTTGTTAGCTTTTATCGTTCTTTTGGGATATTTATTCCCGGGGGTTTCGTCATTTTTTCAACTTAAAGGATCCCTTTGGATTGTGGTCTTGATCCTTTCTGTGATTATTATTTTGGGATTAATCGTCATTGTTCAAATTATCGAGCCGATTATTCGGATCAGCCGGGAGGCTAAAGATATCGCCAGGGGTGATTTGAGTCGTGAAATTAAAATCTTTCGATCTGATGAATTAGGTGAGCTGAGTGAGTCTTTAAATCGGATGACTCAGCGGATCAAAGAAAACATGGAAGAGTTAAAGATTTTTAGTGAAAAGACTGATGTCATCAATGTCGAAATCAATAAAAGAGTTGTCGTCCTTTCAAGTCTTTTGCAAATCAGTAATTTGATCTCTCAGAATGCTAGATTAGAAGAAGTCATTGGTCTGAGTATGGAAAAAAGCCTTTCCGCGACCGAAATGACAATTGGAGTTGTTGTGCTTAAAGACCCGCAGACGAAAGAATTTGTTTTTCGTTTATTTTATGGGCCCAAGAAATCTGAATTAGTTCACAAAGGCCTCGAAAACAAAACGGTTAAACTGGAAGAAGGCATTTTGGGAAAGGCTTTATCTCGTCGAGAGCCTGTCATCATTGATCAGAATACCCAAGATTCATTTGAGATTAATGAATTCAGGCGTCTTTTTTCAACAAAAAATGCGGTTTTGATTCCTTTGCTGACTAAACAGGATTTGCATGGCCTTTTGATGGTGGGCAATGATAATCGGGATTATGTCTGTTCACAGACCGATCGTGAAATGTTGATCCTTTTATCTCAACAGATTGCGATTGCGATTGAAAATGAAACCCTCTCCAGCCGTGTCGAGAAATTAGAGGTGATTGATAGTTTGACAGGACTCTATAATCGTGGTTTTATCGCCGAACGTTTGGATGAAGAAATTAAACGTGCCATCCGTTTTCAAAGGCCGTGTTCTTTTGTTTTATTTTCGCTGGATCACTTTGAACATTATCATGATGAGTTGGGACGGATTGCCGCTGAACAAGCCTTGAAAAGAATCGGAGCGGTCCTGAAGAAAAATGCCAATGAGGTTGAGAAGGTGGGGCGTTTTGGAGACCACCAGTTTGCCCTGATTTTACCGGAAAAAAACAAAAGACAATGCATTGAAATTGCTGAGACGTTTCGTAAAGAAATTGAATTCATTTTTTCCGAGGGAAAAAAGCACATCACCTGTACAGGGGCTGTGACCGAAAATCCTTTGGATGGGATTTCTTCGGAGGATTTAATAACCAAGGCCAATGAGATTTTAGAGTCAGCCCAGAGGCAGGGAGGGAATCGCATTGCCTTTAAAGTCGAACCGTGAGAGGCTTTTTCGATAAGATATGGCCACTTTTAAAAAGATTACGAATAAACATTTGGGCGAACTTCTCATTGAGCGGGGGGTCATTTCCCACGAACAGTTGGCCCTCGCTTTGAATTATCAGAGGGAGAAAAACGGCCTTTTAGGCGAAATTCTCGTCGATCTAAAATTCGCGACTGAAGAAGACATCGCCCAAGCCTTGACCTGCCAGTATGGCTTTCCATTTTTACCTTTATCGAATTATGAAATTGATAGTGCTGTCCTTGCCTCTATATCTGAACATGTCTGTAATCAGTATTGCCTTATTCCGATTGATAAAATCGGCAAAAGCTTGACGCTGGCGATGGCCAATCCTTTGAATGTTCAGGCCATTGAAGACGTCGAAATGTCGACAGGATGTACCGTCCAGACCTTTGTGAGCACCACCACGGACATTCGCAATTGTATAAAAAAATATTATAAATCGAAAAGTTAAATTATTTTTCTTTAAATCATTGATTCCCTATGATTTCACTGAAAGAGCGCCTCAAAGAAATTCTCATCCGCGATAAGATTATCACGGAAGGGGATTTGGAACGGGCCCTGTCCGAACAAAAAGCTCACGGAGGGGAGTTGAGCAAGATCCTTGTTCGGATGGGCTTGATCGATGAAAATGAAATCACACTGTTATTAAGCCAAGTCTTAGGTCTGCCCCCCATTGATATCTCCCGTTTTAAGATCGATCCGGAAGTGGCAAAGATTATTCCTCAAAATATTGCCGTCGATTATCAGATTATGCCTGTCTCCAAGATGGGCGACACGTTGACGTTAGCCATGGCAGATCCTTTAAATATTTTTGCGATTGATAATGTGACGGCCTTGACAGGGTTAAAGATCAATCCCATTATCAGTCGTCCCAAAGATATTGCCCAGGCGATTGAAACTTATTATGCGGTCGATTCGACGAAAAAGATCGAACAAATCATTAAGGATATCTCGGTGACCGAAGAGATGGAATTGGTTAAAGAATCTCAAGCTGAGATGGATAAAAAAGAGATCGAAAACATCTCTCAAGAAGCGCCGATCATTAAGTTGACCGATACCATTATCAAACAGGGGGTGGCAGCGAAGGCGAGCGACGTCTTTATCGAGCCAATGGAAAAATCTTTGAGGATTCGTTATCGAATCGACGGGATTATCCGAGAGATTGATCGCATGTCTAAGACATTGCATTTTCCAATTGTTTCGCGTATCAAAATTATTTCGCAATTAGATATTTCCGAACATCGTTTGCCGCAAGACGGACGGTTCAAGGTTCATTTTGAAAATCGGGAAGTCGATTTTCGCGTCAATGTATTGCCCGCCGCCATGGGGGAGAATGTCGTTATGAGAATTTTAGACAAGACATCCGCCATGTTGGATATTGCCAAATTGGGTTTCGATGCAGAGACGTTGGGGAAGCTCGAGGAATGCGCTTCAAAACCGCATGGAATGATCTTGAGTTGCGGTCCGACGGGAAGCGGGAAAACGACAACCCTTTATTCCATTTTGAAATTCATTGATTCTCCAACCAAGAATATTATTACGGTTGAAGATCCGGTTGAATATCAAATGAAAGGGATGACCCAAGTGAATGTCCGCTCAGAGGTTGGTCTGACCTTTTCCTCGAGTTTGCGTTCGATCCTGCGGCAGGATCCGGATATTATTATGATCGGAGAAGTTCGTGATGTTGAAACCTTGGACATTGCCGTTAAGGCGGCTTTGACAGGGCACTTGGTTTTAAGTTCTTTGCACACGACGACCTCGGCCGGTTCTATTGTCCGTATGATGAATATGGGGGTTGAACCATTTTTAATTTGTTCCTCCGTTATCGCCGTTTTAGCGCAGAGATTGATTCGCAAACTCTGCGATCACTGCAAGGAACCTTATGCCATTTCTCCGGCGAGTGAGAAAAAGATTGGACTCGACAAATTCCCGCAAAAGAATATCAAACTTTTTAAATCCAAAGGATGCGATCGTTGTTTTAATATCGGTTATAGCGGACGTGTCGGAATCAGCTAGCTTTTGATCCTGAGCCCTCAAGTCAGGCACCTCATTTTGACACGGGCTGGGGAAAATAAAATTAAAGAAGCCGCCCGCAAGGAAGGCATGCGGACGATGCGTGAAGATGCTTTGGAAAAGGCCTGTCGAGGGCTGACCTCCCTTGAGGAAGTCCTTCGATTGACGGCCCCAGATGAAACAGCCTAAAATTTCTAACGATGCAAAAAACGATTAAAGATAAAATCATCCAGGCACTGATTGAGCAAAAGCATATCCCTAAAAAAGATATGGATGATGCCATCGCTGAACAGAAACGAAAAGCCATTGGTCTTGATAAAATTCTAGTTGATCGAGGATTGGTGACCGAACAAGAACTTTTGGGTCTCTTGGTTAAAGAATTCGGTATGCCGTCAATCAATTTGAGCAAGTATAAGATTGATCCCGCCCTCAAAGACCTGATCCCGGAACAGATCGCGAGGCAATATCACGTGATTCCTCTTTCCGTCTTATCCAGGACGCTAACCGTGGGAATTTCTGATCCCTTTAATATTTTTTTGGTCGATGATTTGAAAAGTTTAACCGGGCACGATATTGATATTACTATTTCAACCGACACGGAAATACTCAAAGCCATCAATGCCTATTACGGTTCTAAAGATAACGCATCGGTCTCTGACGTTAGCAAAGAAATTGATGTTGAAGATTTTGAAATCGTTGGCAGTGCTGAACAAGAGGGTGGAGCGATCACTATCCAAGATTCCGAAGAAGCCCCCATCATCCGTATGGTGGATTTATTTATTAAGGAAGCCTTGAAACAACGCGCTTCGGATATCCATATTGAGCCGGCTCAAAATAATGTTCGTGTTCGTTTTCGGATTGATGGGACCCTGCAGGATATTTTGGAAATTCCCAAGGCCAATCAGAATGCCGTAATTGTCCGCGTTAAAATCATGTCGCGAATTGATATTACCGAGACCCGTATCCCCCAAGACGGGCGTTTTAAGATGCGGGTGGCTAACCGCGAAGTCGATTTCCGAGTGTCCCTGCTTCCGACGATTTTTGGCCAAAAAGTCGTTATGAGAATTCTGGATAAAGGGAGTTTAGGGGTGGGACTGGACGGCCTGGGATTTTTTCCCGAGACCGTGGAACAGCTTAAAGAGGCCATTGCGAAACCTTTTGGGATGATTTTGATTACGGGGCCGACCGGAAGCGGAAAATCGACAACACTCTATTCCATCATTAGTCAATTGAATACAATCGAGAAAAATATTATTACGGTTGAAGATCCTGTGGAGTATCAGTTGGAAGGGATCACTCAAATTCATGTTCGCCCGGAAATTGGGCTCACGTTTGCTTCAGGACTAAGGGCTATTTTACGTCAAAGTCCGGACATTGTCATGGTCGGAGAAATTCGTGATTCCGAGACGGCCGATATCGCCATCAAAGCCGCCTTAACAGGGCAGATGGTTTTTTCGACGCTGCACACCAACGATTCCGCAGGGGCCATGACGCGTCTGGTGGATATGGGGGTCGAATCTTTTTTGGTCGCCTCCAGTGTTATCATGATTTGTGCCCAACGGTTGGCGCGCAAGATTTGTTCCAATTGTAAACAACCGGTGGATGTCCCTGATCAGGTTTTGAAGACCATTGGTTTTAAGCCTGAAGGCAAAGTCACTTTTTATCAGGGCAAAGGTTGTGAGGCCTGCCGTCAAACCGGTTATCGGGGGCGCATGGGGGTTCTTGAGGTTTTGGTGATCGAAGAAAAATTAAGAGAGATGCTCATTCGGGGGGCTTCTTCCGATGAAATCAAAGATTATGCGATTAAACATCTGGGTATGCGTACTTTAAGGGAAGATGCTTTAAAAAAATTTTCGATGGGATTAACCACTGTTGAAGAGGTGTTGCGTATCACATCGGATATGTTGTGATATATTTCGTAAAAAATAAATGGAAAGACCATGGCTGTTTGGGAAAAGTTCAATTACAATGATCGTATAACAATCAAGGAAAAAATTTATGGCCAAATATAAATACATCGCCAAGGATGATCATTCACGAACAATCGCAGGCGTTGTTTCCGCCGAAAACCAGGCGTCCGTTCTGGAGGAATTACGAAAACGAAAATTAACGATCATTTCGATTAATGAATCAAAAGAATCCGGTATGAGTCTTGGGAAAATATCATTCGGGGGAAAGAGTGTTAAACCGGATGACCTTGTGATTTTTGCTCGCCAATTAGCAACCATGGTCGATGCCGGGATCCCGATTCTTGAAGGGTTGGATGCTCTTCAGGAACAAGTAACTCATGCGTATTTTAAATCGGTTATTTGTGCGGTGCGCGATGATATCGAGGTGGGAAGCAGTTTATCGGCGGCTTTTGCCAAACACCCTCGGGTTTTTGATAACCTTTTTGTGAATATGGTGAAAGTCGGTGAAACGGGAGGCACGCTGAGTGCGATTTTAGACCGCGTGGCTGGCTATATGGAAAAGACGCTCAAACTCAAACGAAAAGTCGCGGCGGCCATGATTTATCCTATCGTTGTCATCTCTATGGCGGTCATCATTACGTTAGTTTTATTAATTAAAGTTGTCCCGACCTTTAAAGCGATTTATGATTCCATCGGTCAGGAGCTTCCGGCCATGACACAGACCTTGATTTTCATTAGCGAAATTTTGCAAAAAGGATTCTTATGGGTTATCGCATCCATTATTGTGATGATCATTCTCCTTGTTCGTTTTGGACGCACAGAAAAAGGACGGTTGTATATTGATACAGCCAAGTTGAAACTTCCGCTTTTTGGGGACCTCATTCGAAAAGTTGCGATCAGCCGATTCTGCCGTACCTTAGCGACTTTGATTCAAAGCGGTGTCCCTATTTTGGCATCTTTGGAAATTGTTGGAAAGACGGCGGGAAATAAAGTCATTGAACTTGTCACCAACAGTGTCCGCGATAATGTCCGTGAAGGAGAAAGCATCACCGAACCTTTGGCCAAAAGCGGGGTATTCCCGGCGATGGTCACAAGGATGATTTCCGTTGGAGAAAAAACAGGGGAAATGGGGAAAATGCTGACCAAGGTCGCAGAATTTTATGATGACCAGGTTGACACCGCGGTCGCTGGTCTGACGAGTATCATTGAACCTCTCATCATTGGCGTTTTGGGTGTTGTGGTTGGGTTTATTGTTATTGCCCTCTTTCTGCCGATTATCAAAATGTCGACGCTCATTAAATAATGTAAGCATCTCATTCTATGAATAGAAAAATAATGACGATTGGATTTGTTTTGTTTTTTTGGGCGATGGGTTTTCTTCTGATGGACGAATCTTTTGCTCAAAAACGAAACGATGAAATTAATTTAAATGCTCCTCCAGCTCATCAGGTTTGGCGTGATAGTATGGCCGATTTGCATGAAAGTTTGCGAGCTTTGAATGAGAAGAATGCTGACCTAGAGCAGGAGAACGATATTTTACGCAAAAAGATTCAAGGCCTTCAAAATGATCTTAAAAAGATAAAAAAGGGACAACAGATCTCTGAAGAAAGAATTCCTGGGGAGGTCGTGACGGTGGATCTCGTGCCTGAGGAGCCCCGCCCAGTCGTTAAAAAACAGATTCAAGATTCTCCTGAGGCGCTTAGTCAGCTGAAAAAAGAAAAGGTAGCTTTGAATGATGAATTGCTTATGAAACAACGACGTTTCAATCAACTCCAAAAGGAGAAAAATGAATTAGTTAAGAAAATTGCTGACTCACGTAAACAATTACAGAGACTTGAAAAGAGCCCCAAAGCCGAAAAAAAGACCTCGATTTCGGTTCAAGAGTCCCAGACGGAAGATTTTCGAAAGGAAATGAAAGACCTCCTTTCCCAACAGAATGAATTAAAAGTCAAAACGCAACAGGCCCAGGAAAATTTGGAAAAAGTATTGGCTGAATTAAAATCCTATGAAACAGCACCTCCTTTGACTTCCGATGAATTAAAAAATTTGAAAAACGTTGATCAAGAAATAAAGGTTTTAACCTCACAGAATCAGGATTTTAAAAAACGACTGCGTTCTCTTAATGACCTGGCCAAGAAGCTTCAAATAGATTCTGATAGGCAAGTTTCTTCTGAACAGAAACAATGGGCTGAACGGGCTGCTAGTTTACAGAAAGAGAATGAGCTTCTTAAAAAAGAAATTGATACATTGACCCAG
>CAZAPN010000018.1:0-12734 GCA_964487145.1 uncultured Planctomycetales bacterium
GGGACGCGATGCGGCAAGAACCTTTTTGAATGAGAACCCGAAGATCCTCACGAAAATTGAAAAAAAGATCATTGAACACGCAACAGCGAAAAAGTAAAAAACGATGTGTCGTCCATTCCGTTTTAGCCTTTTGGTCTTAAGTATTTTGGGTTGCTTGGCCATAAATTTGTCAAATGTCTCAGGGGAAGAATCCGTGAAAGTGGCAGCCCCTGCCTTGACCGCCGACAATTTTGAAGAGGCCGTCCAAAACGTTGCAACTGCCCTTGGACCAACCGTGGTTTCCATTCGAACCGAAAAATCAGAACGATATCGTGTCCACGGATATTTTTCCCGAGATCCCATGACCGATGACTTTTTTGAGAAATTTTTCGAGGACTTCTTTGGCGAAGTCCCTTATGAAGAATTCAAACGATTTGGCATGGGATCAGGGGTTATCATTGACGCTCAGGGATATATCCTGACCAATGAGCACGTCGTCGGTGGCGCGGACAAAATCCTTGTCACATTATCAAATGGCCAACAATCTGTGGGGACAATGCAGGGAACTGATCCACGCTCAGATTTGGCGGTCATCAAAATCAATGCGCCCGATCTACCCGCGGCACCATTAGGCAATTCAGATGACTTAAAAATCGGCCAGTGGGTCGTTGCCATAGGAAATCCTTTTGGATATCTGCTGTCTAGCCCGGAACCAACGGTCACAAGCGGTGTCGTCAGCGCCTTGCACCGTTCATTACCGCGAACATCAAAGCGTAATAGTGACTATTCAGATCTTATACAAACGGATGCGGCCATCAATCCCGGAAATTCGGGAGGCCCCCTCGTTAATCTTAAGGGTGAGGTCATTGGTGTCAATGTTGCCATTTTTTCAACGTCGGGTGGGTATCAGGGAATAGGATTTGCGATTCCCATCAACACCGCGCAGCGGATTGTGAAAAGCCTCATTGCCGGGGAAGAAGTTGTTTACGGATGGATCGGGGTCAGCGTCCAGGATATCAGTCCCCAGCTTTCTCAATATTTTGGGCTATCCTCAACCGAGGGAGTCGTTGTCTTAAAAGCACTTTCGAACGGTCCGGCGGGAAGTGCCGGTGTGCAAGAAGGAGATATCATTTTAAAGGTCAATGATATCCCGATTAAAAATGTGCATACGCTGACAAAGTCAATCGGTGATTTGTCCGCCGGAGAAAAAGCTGTTCTGACAATATGGCGGAACAAAAAGGAAATCGGAATTCCCGTAACGATTGGACAACGTCCGGACATAGGCCCCAAACGTCTGATGAAAAAAGCAAAGACGGAAACAAAAAATTTGATTTTGGGAACTGAGGGAGAATGGCGAGGAATGACCGTTGAAGATATCGGGGAACTTTCTGACCAACTTCAATCGCGGAATATCAAGGGCGTTATCGTGACAAGTGTCAGCAATGATTCTCCTTCAGAAAAAGCCGGGCTTCAAAAAGGTGATATTATTATTTCCATTAATAAAGAAACGATTGAAAACGTTGGTGATTTCCATACAGTGACCCAGGATCTCAAAGGGGATTGCTTAATTAAAACATTGCGCGGATATGTTGTTATCAAAGAAACTTTCTAGTCAAACCGCGGATATTGATTTTGCTAAAGCCAAGCGTATTGCTTTACGGTTTCTGAAGGTTCGGGACCGGAGTGAACACGAAATTCGCGAAAAGCTTATCAATGATCAGGTGATGAGCGAAGTTATTCAAAAAACGATTGATTATTTAAAGACCGTTAAACTGATTGATGACCTGTCCTTCGCCCGGGATTGGCTTGAAAACCGCCAAAAAAAATCATACGGACTTCCGCGTGTCATCGAAGAGCTGAAAAATAAAGGGATTTCCGACGAGATCATTAACGCCGTCATCGGAGATCTCAACAAACCAGAAAACGAACGAAAAACAATTATTGATTTAATCGAAAAACAAAAACTCAAACATCAAGACCTTCAACCGGAAATCGTAAAGCAGCGCCTTTTTGAATATTGTGTGCGGCGCGGATTTACCCCCGAACTGGTCGAAGACATTCTAACAACTTATGAGAACAGACGAGATTCGTAAAAAATTTTTAGATTTCTTTGCCTCAAAAGGCCATAAAATCATCCCCAGCGACACCCTGGTGCCCAAAGAGGACCCGACAGTGCTTTTTACAACGGCCGGCATGCAACAATTCAAACGCCAATTTTTGGGACAAATCGAGGGCTTTACCAAAGCAGCGACTTCTCAAAAATGCCTTCGCACGGATGATTTGGACAAAGTCGGAAAAACCGCTTTCCATCATACATTCTTTGAAATGCTCGGAAATTTTTCCTTCGGCGACTATTTCAAAAAAGACGCGATTGAATGGGCCTGGGAATTTTTGACAAAACAGCTTCATATCCCCGAAGAAAAACTTTGGGTTTCTGTCTATCACGAAGATACCGAGGCCGAAGAGATCTGGCTTAAAAAAGTCAAAATCCCTCAAACTCGGCTGGTTCGACTGGGCGATAAAAGCAACTTTTGGCCGTCGGAAGCAAAGACCAAAGGCCCTAACGGCCCTTGCGGCCCCTGTTCAGAAATATTTTTCGATTATGGAACAAATCCCAACTGCCACAATCCCCAATGTAATCCGGACTGTGACTGTGGACGATTTGCCGAAATCTGGAATTTGGTTTTTACCCAGTTTAACCGTAAAGACGGGGGAGTTTTAGAGCCATTGCCCAACAAAAATATTGACACCGGGATGGGACTCGAACGATTGGCCGCAGTGATCCAGGGGAAAAAGACCAACTTTGATACCGATTTGTTCGCTTTAATTTTTGCTAACCTCGAGGAAGAACTCAACGCGCACAAAATTCGTCTGGAACAAAAAGAAAAATGTGTGATTGTTGATCATGTGCGTGCGATTGTTTTTGCCATTTGCGACGGGGTTATTCCGTCGAACAAAGAACGGGGCTCTGTCATTAAGAGACTCATTTATGACAGCACCAATCTAATGCTCAGTCACGGGGCCCAAAACCCAAGCATTTATAAACTTGTCAATTCTTTGGTTGAGGCGATGAAACATCCTTATCCTGAACTCATGAGTAAGGCTAAGAATATTGCCGATATTATTCAAAGGACCGAAGAGGCATTCGTGCGCGTCCGTCAGCAACGCATCCCGGAGCTCAAAGACCTCCTACGAAAGCTAAAAACATCCGAAAAACGAGGAAATGCCTATTTCATGTATCGCGATACTTATGGTTTGCCGGTCTCAACGATTCTTGAAACGGCAAAATCAGCCGGAATATCACAAGCCGATATGGATGAGGACATGGTAGTTTTTCACCAACAGATGCAAAAACAAAAAGATCAATCCCGGGCGAAAAGTAAAATGTCAGGAGATGTCTTCACCGCAACAGAATTGAAACTCAATGTGCCTAAAACTCAATTTGCCGGATATGAAGGCTGCGAAAACACTTCCAAAATCCTCAAGCTTTATGTTGACAATATCGAGGTTGCTCAGGCGGAAGAGGGCGATATGGTTAAAGTTATCCTCGATAAGACACCCCTTTATGCCGAATCCGGCGGGCAGATCGGAGATACGGGCACTATCACGACAACGAAAGGACTCATCCGTATTCATGACACAAAAAAGATTTCTGACATCTTTATTCATGAAGGAGTTGTGGAACAAGGTTTGTTTCAATTAAACGATTCTATAACAGTCAAAGTTGATATGACGCGCCGCTTGGCGATTATGCGAAATCATACGGCGACACATCTTTTACAATCGGCCCTGCGGCAAGTCTTGGGCGCCCATGTTCAGCAACAAGGATCTTTGGTAACCCAAGAACGACTGCGTTTTGATTTTGTCCATCCCAAAGCGGTCTCACCCGAAGAACTCGAAAAAATCGAATCGTCGGTGAACCAGTGGATTTTAGCCGGGGATTCGATCAAAAAAGAAACATTATCGATTAACGAAGCTCGTCAAAAAGGGGCCTTGGCCTTTTTCGCCGAGAAATACGGGGAACTGGTCCGTGTCGTTTCGATTAATGAATACTCAAAAGAACTTTGTGGAGGAACCCATTTAGAATCGACTAGTCAAATCGGTTTATTTAAAATCTTGGGTGAATCCGCCATCGCCCAGGGGATTCGGCGGATTGAGGCCGTGACTGGAACTTATGCCCTTGATTCAGTGAAAGAAAGTGAAAAGCAATTAAAACAAATTTCTCAAATCCTGAAGGCCCCGGCCGAAGATTTATCCGATCGAATCCAGGCCCAATGTGAACGGGTCAAACAACTCGAGAAGGACGTTGAACGATTCCGATTGGAAGCTTTCCACAGTTCCATCGATCAGATAATCAAAAAATCCGAAGAGATCAATGGGGCACAAATCATTGAACATATTTTCAAGGAAACCGAAGTCCAAATACTTAGAAAATTAAATGATTTGATTAAACAAAAAGTTCCTTCAGGAATTACACTCTTGGGTTCCAACTTTCAGCAGAATGTATTCCTTTTAATTTCTGTGACTGATAACCTAGTCAAGAAGGGGATCAAGGCCAATGAAATCGTTAAGGAAGCCATCGTTCTTCTCGATGGGAACGGAGGAGGCAATCCTCAATTAGCGCAAGCTGGCGGCAAGGATATCACAAAGCTTCAAAAAACATTACACGAATTAAAAACCCGTCTTAAAGAAAGACTTTTAAAATGAAAATTCTTAAAATCGGCGGCGACCAAATTCAAAAACTTTATGACCGAAATCTCAACTTACGGAAAAAACAAGTTGAAGAAAAAGTTCGGATGATCGTTGAGGACATTAAGCTCAATGGTGATGATGCCGTCCTCAAATACACAAAGCGATTTGATCAAGTAAAACTCAACGTCCGACAGTTAAAAGTCGCCGAGAATGAAATCAGCGGGGCCTATCAGCACATCACGAGCGAATTTGTAAACACCCTCAAAATCATCATCAGCAATGTTTCCCTGTTTTATCGCAAGCAATCGAAAAAACCGTGTCAGATCAGAAATTCTGACGGGGTTCTTCTCAAAGAACAAATTCGTCCCTTGGAATCTGTCGGGATTTATATTCCGGCAGGGACAGCGCCTCTGGTATCCTCGGTCTATATGACGGTGATTCCAGCAAAGGAAGCGGGAGTCAAAAGGATTGTTTTGGCCACTCCGCCTGATAAAAATGGCCATATCAACCCTTATATTTTGGCCGTGGCCAACCTTTTAAAAGTGAATGAAATCTATCGGATGGGCGGAGCCCAAGCGATTGCGGCGTTAGCCTTGGGAACAAAAACCATTCCCCGTGTCGATAAAATCATCGGTCCGGGCAACAAGTATGTGACCGAGGCAAAACGCCAACTCTTTGGTTACGTTGATATTGATATGCTCGCGGGCCCATCAGAACTGGCCGTGATCGCCAATCGTCATAGCAACTTAGAATATATTATCGCGGATTTGGAAGCGCAAGGAGAGCATCTTGATAGTTTAACGGTCCTCATTACGAATTCAAAACAACTCGTCAAGCAGATTCGCCATCGCCTTCCGCACGGTTATATCGTTTATGTCAAAAACATGGATGAAGCAGCGATGATCGCCAACAAAATTGCACCGGAACATTTGCAGATCATTACCAACAATCCGGCTAGTGTCGCACGAAGAATTCATAATGCCGGGGCGATCTTCTTAGGGCCATACAGTCCGGTTGCGATCGGAGATTATATTGCCGGTCCAAGCCACGTTCTTCCGACAGCCGGGACAGCCCGGTTCTTTTCCGGTTTAAGCCTTTTTCATTTTATGAAAAAAAGTCATGTGATTTCGTATTCACGAAAGGCGCTTGAGAAGGCCAAAGACCCTCTCGAAAAAATCACAACCATCGAAGGGCTTGTGAAACACAATGAATCGATTAAAGTTCGTTTCCGATAAGAAAGGACATTGCCGTGAAACAACGAAAAGCCAAATTTGACCGCAAAAGCAAAGAAACTGAAATCAAAACGACCCTTAACTTAGACGGCCGCGGAAAAACAAAGATCAAAACCAATATTGGACTCTTGGATCACATGCTCGAATTGGCTTTCTTTCATGGTCTCTTTGATGTGGACGTGGCTGTGAAAAAAGCGGATTTGCAAATTGACATTCATCATACGAATGAGGATGTGGGAATCGTTTTAGGAAAGGCCTTTCAAAAGGCCTTGGGAGACAAAAAAGGGATTCGCCGGTTCGGTTTTGGCGCAGCTCCCATGGAAGCCACAGTTGCCCATTGCGTTATCGATATCAGCGGCCGGGGTTATTTTAAATTGGAGATGAACACCTTACCGCCGGCCATGAAAGAAAAAGATGGCTATGCTTTAGCTCATATGGAACACTTCATGGAGTCTTTTGCACTCAATTTAGGAGCCAATATTAATATTCGCCTTTTTAATCCCTGCGATGATATTCACACAAATGTGGAAGCGGTATTTAAATCGTTTGGTCTTGCCCTCGATGCAGCCACACGAATTGATCCTCGACGTTCAGGAATCCCGTCGACAAAAGGAATTATCGATTAACTTAAAAAATCTTTACTATGATCGCAATCATTGATTATGGCATGGGAAATCTGCGCAGTGTCCAAAAAGCCATTGAAAAGGTGGGAGGGAAGGCCTGCATCACCCAGTCGCCCAAAGAAATTGAATCGGCTGAAAAAATTATTCTTCCCGGAGTCGGCGCGATTCGCCCGGCCATCAAACGGCTCAAAGACCTGGATCTGGTGAAACCTATTCAAAACGCAATTGATTCCCAAAAACCATTTCTAGGGATCTGTTTGGGATTACAACTTCTATTTGAAGAAAGTGATGAGGGAGGAATTGTTAAAGGCTTGGGTATTCTGCCGGGTAAAGTTGAACGATTCAGCAAACTCAAAGTTCCCCAAATGGGATGGAATCAAATCAAAATCAAACAGAAAAAATGTCCGCTTTTTAAAGGCATTGCCGATTTATCCTATGTTTATTTTTGTCACTCGTATTATGTTAAGCCAAAATCCACGGCAACAGTTGCCACTCAAACAAACTATGGAATTAATTACGCCTCCAGCATATGGAAAGACAATGTTTTTGGCGTACAATTCCATCCCGAAAAGAGTCAAACCATCGGGTTAAAAATCTTAAAGAATTTTCATTCAAACCTATGATTACGATTCCTGCTATTGATATTCACAACGGAAAAGTTGTTCGATTAACTCAGGGCAAATTTGAACATGTCAAAGTCTATTCGGATGATCCGGTCAATGTCGCATTTGGATTCGAAATGGATGGGGCCAAACTCATTCATGTCGTTGATCTCGACGGAGCGAAAAATCAAAAAGTCACCAATTGGGACAAAATCATCCGGATGGCCCGCATGATTAAAATTCCTATTCAAGTCGGTGGGGGCGTGCGGACATCGGATGATTTGAAACGTCTTTTTTCAAGTGGAATCAAACGGGTGGTCCTGGGGACCAAAGCTATCGAAGACAAAGAATTCCTTAAAAACGCGTTTAAAGAATGGGGCAAAAACATTGTCGTCAGCCTGGATTGTTCAAACGGTTTTCTCACACAAAAAGGATGGACCGAAGCGACCCAAGTGAAACCCATTGATCTCATCAAAGAATTGGAAGCCCTGGGGATGGTCCAAATCATTTATACGGACATCAGCTGCGATGGAATGCTGAAAGGGCCTAATATTGACAGTCTCAATGAAATCCTTAACTCAACGAAAATTTCAGTCATCGCGTCAGGGGGGATCTCGACCCTGGATGATATCCGCCAACTGGTTGCGATCAAAAATCCCCGACTTTTTGGCGTTATCGTCGGCAAGGCCCTTTATGAAAAACGCTTTACGTTAAAAGAAGCCATTGATTTATGCTCGCCAAAAGGATAATTCCCTGTTTAGATGTCAAAGACGGACGTGTGGTCAAAGGCGTCAATTTTGTGAACTTGCGTGACGCCGGTGATCCCGTTGAAGTCGCGAAAATCTATGACGAGCAGGGGGCGGATGAAATTGTTTTTCTGGATATTACGGCCAGCTTTGAAAAACGACCAATCCTTTTGGAAGTCGTTCGCCAAACCGCCGAACAAGTTTTTATGCCATTGACCGTGGGTGGCGGAATCCGCTCAGTGGAAGATATCCGTGAGTTGCTTAATGCGGGGGCAGACAAAATTTCTATTAACACATCGGCTGTCGAAAATCCAAAACTTGTTCAAACAGCGAGTCAACGTTTTGGCAGCCAATGCATCGTAGTCGCAATTGATGCCAAAAAGACAGGCAAATCCTGGCAAGTTTTCACCCATGGGGGAAGGATCCCAACGAACTTGAATGCCATTGCCTGGGCAAAACAAGTGGAAGCATTGGGAGCAGGAGAAATACTCCTGACTAGCATGGACTGTGACGGGACAAAAGACGGATATGACCTTGCTTTAACCAAAGCGATTTGTCACTCTGTGCGCATTCCTGTCATTGCCTCAGGGGGAGCCGGAGAACTCAAGCATTTCTCGGATGTTTTTCATAAAACGGGGGCCGATGCCGCGTTAGCTGCTTCAGTTTTCCACTACCAAGAGCTGAAAATTGAAGAAGTTAAGCGATTCTTGCGAAAAAAATCAATTGTGGTCAGATAACCATTTTTTTGTTATCCTATACCTTTAAACTGATAAGGAAATAACATGAAAGACAGCGAAAAGATCATTTTAACGCCTAAAACCATTTCTAAGCTCAGATTTGATCAAAACGGGCTGATACCAGCGATTATCCAAGATTATAAGTCCAAAGATGTGCTGATGCTGGCTTATATGAATTTAGACTCGCTCAAGAAAACCCTTCAACTTGGAAAAACCTGTTTTTGGTCGCGCTCCAGGAAAGAATACTGGGTCAAAGGAATGACTTCGGGACATTTTCAATTCGTCAAAGGGATTTATTATGACTGTGATTGCGATGCACTCCTGATCAAAGTCCGTCAAGTCGGGGCAGCCTGCCATACGTATAAAAAAAGTTGTTTCTACCGACGGATAAAAGAAAAATAAGAAAAATTTGATTATGTTTTTTCCAAGCCAAGAAGAATTTTTAAAACTCTCCAGTCAAGGGAACCTCATCCCCATTTATAAAGAAATTTTGGGGGACCTTGAGACCCCGGTTTCTGCGTATCTGAAAATGGCCCAGGACTCCAAATATTCTTTCCTTCTGGAATCCGTTGAAGGGGAAGAGAAGGTGGCCCGCTATTCTTTCCTTGCGCAGGATCCGGAACTCATTTTTCAAAGCAAAAAACGTGAGGCCACAATCACCAAATTTAAAAAACGTAAACCTACGACCGCCCATTTAAAGATCGTTGATTCCCCGTTTTCGTTCATTCGGGAGATCATGGCCCAATACAAGTTTGTCTCTGTTGTGGGATTACCAAGATTTTGCGGCGGACTGGTCGGATATATCAGTTACGATACCGTACGATTCTTTGAGGATCTTCCCCAAAAAACCCGTGATGATCTGCATCTGCCCGACATCATCCTGATTCTCGCCAAAGAAATTATTATTTTTGACCATCTGAGTCATAAAATCAAGATCGTTTCCTGTGTGGAAGTTCCTGCGGAAAGTTCCGATGCCACGAAAAAGAAAATTTACGATCAAGCGACCAAAAAAATTGAGGATTTAATTAAAAAATTAAAACGCCCCTTGGTCGTATCGGAATCCGCACCGAAAACTCATCAAGAAATTCTTGTTAAATCGAACATGTCGGAACCTCAATTTGAGGACATGGTTGAGAAGGCAAAAAAAGATATCAAAAATGGGGAGATCATCCAAATCGTTCTCTCCCAGCGTTTTGAAGTCAAACTTCCAACGACTCCTCTCAACATTTATCGCGCCTTACGGTCCATTAATCCATCGCCCTACATGTATTATCTGAACTTTGATGCGATTCACATCATCGGATCGTCTCCCGAACTTTTGGTGCGGTGCGAGGAGGGGATTGTCGAAACTCGTCCCATTGCCGGAACACGACACCGGGGAAAAGATGAAGTCGAAGACGAAGCCCTTGCCAAAGAGCTTCTCAAAGACCCCAAAGAAAAAGCGGAACATATCATGCTTGTTGATTTGGGACGAAATGATTTGGGCCGCGTCTGTAAACAAGGAACTGTTCGGGTATCCGAATTTATGAAAATCGAAAAATATTCTCACGTCATGCATATCGTCAGTAATGTGCGGGGGGACCTTCGCAAGGACAAGGATATTTTTGATGTGCTCCAGGCCGCATTTCCTGCCGGGACCTTGTCCGGGGCACCAAAAATTCGGGCCATGGAAATCATCGAGGACTTGGAAACGGTGACCCGAGGTCCTTATGGGGGATGTGTCGGATATTTCAGCTTTTCGGGAAATCTAGACACCTGCATAACCATCCGAACAATCGTCGCCAAAGACTCCAAAGCGTATCTACAAGCCGGGGCCGGAATCGTTGCTGATTCAAATCCGAAAAAAGAATATTATGAAACCATTAACAAAGCGAAAGCACAAATCGCGGCCATGGAAATGGCCCAGCAATTAAGCTGATCAATCAAAAAGGAAAGGAAGTCCCATGGAAGTTGTTATTCGATTACAAAAAGCCGGTAAAAAAGCCAACAAGAAATACAATTACAGGGTCGTGGTCATGAGTAAACCTATGGCCAGACAAGCCAGAAACATGGATATCTTGGGCTACTATGATCCGGCCAAGAAACCGGCATCTCTATCCATCAATCACGAAAAATTAGATTTCTGGCTCAAACGCGGAGCCAAAATGAGTGACACCGTGAAAAGTTTGGCTTCCAAAACCAGAAAAAAATAATTTCGCTCGTATTTTTTTCAGACATCTGAATTCAGTCAACGAAAGGATCTGTTATGCCGACGGAACAAACCGCTAACACCTTATTAATGACCCCGTTGATTCCGTATTTATTGATTTTCTTGATATTTTATTTTTTGATCATCAAACCTCAACGGGACAAACAACGAGAACATAAACAGCTCTTGGCCGCACTCAAAAAAAATGACGAAGTGGTCACGGCCGGAGGTATCCACGGAACCGTCATTAACGTCAAAGAAACAACCGTCGTGATTCGCATCGACGACAATGTCAAAATGGAAGTCGACCGTGAAGCCATTACCTCGGTCGTCAAAAAAGGAAACCAATGACATCGTCAAAGCTCAAAGGAGTTTATCATGAATAAAAACCTCAAAACAAGACTCCTCATTATCCTCGGGGTCTTTCTGGCGACACTGTATTTTTCCTTTCCTCTTCAAAAAAGGATCAGTTTAGGTCTCGACCTCAAAGGCGGGATGCATATTATCCTGAAAGTTGAGACCGAAAAGGCTGCCTCGAATCAACGCAATGATGCTGTCTTGCGTGCCATGGAAATCCTTCGTAACCGTATCGATAGTATCGGCGTGGGAGAGACCTTGATCCAACGCCAAGGTGAAGACCACATTTTAATACAATTGCCAGGTGTGACCGACCGAGATAAGGCCATGGCCATGATCGGAAAAGTCGCTCAGCTTGAATTTAAACTGGTCGAATCTGATCCTTTAAAATTGAAAGCGGCCTTAACCGGAACTATTCCCGAAGGATGGGAACTCAAGTATACAAAGGATAAAAAAGAAACCGAAGCGATCCTCGTGAGTCAACAAGCGGCGTTAAGTGGAGAAGCCGTTTCCGATGCCCGCGTTGATTTTGATCAAACCGGTTTTGGAGAACCCAAAATATCGCTGTCGCTCACGCCAGCCGGGGCCAAGACATTTGGCGAATTAACTCAAAAGCATGTCGGAGAACGCTTAGCCATTGTTGTGGATAATGAAGTCCTCTCCGCCCCAAATATTCGTGAAGCCATTTTAAGCGGTAATGCCCAAATTACAGGCATGTTTTCTTTTGAAGAAGCGTCCATGTTAGCTTTGCAACTTCGCTCAGGTGCTTTACCCGTTCCTATGCATGTCGAAGAAGAGAGGACCATCGGTCCTTTACTCGGACAGGATTCTATTAATGCCGGAATTAAAGCAACCATCATCGGCGGTTCGCTTGTCTTGCTTTTTATGTTTCTATATTACTTATTACCGGGATTCATTGCGGATATCGCACTTGTGATGAACCTATTTTTAATTCTTGGTTTCATGGGATTATTAAAAGACATGATGCCAGCCTCCCAAATCACGTTGACTCTTCCGGGTATCGCCGGGATCATCTTGACCTTAGGGATGGCGGTGGATGCAAACGTCCTGATTAACGAACGCATCAGGGAAGAACTTAAAATCGGTAAACCGCTTCAGACCGCTATTCATAACGGTTATCATCGGGCCTTCACGGCTATTTTTGATTCAAATATCACGACATTGATTGCCGCTTTGTTTTTATTCCTTTTTGGTTCAGGACCGATCAAAGGTTTTGCCGTTACCTTAACAATCGGTCTTATCGCGAGCCTTTTTACTGCCCTTTATGTAACGCGTGCGATTTTTGATCTATTGATCCATTTAAAAATCCTCAAATCAATACGGATGCTTCAAATCTTCCCCGAAACAAAAATTGATTTTATTTCAAAGAGAGATTTTTCTTTCGCGCTCTCAGGTTTTCTTGTTATTTTAGGGCTGGTCACATTTATCAAGCAAGGGGACAAGGCTTACGGCATTGATTTTGCCGGAGGCCAGCTACAGGAATACCGATTTACAAAACCTGTGCCAGCCGAAAACTTACGGACCATCCTTAAAGAAATCAATTTGAATGACGCCGTT
>CAZAPN010000018.1:12744-15567 GCA_964487145.1 uncultured Planctomycetales bacterium
ATTTTCTGAACATCCGGAAAATGTGATTATCCGAACGACCGAAGATACCTACGATAAAGTTGTTGAAACATTAAAAAATAAATTACCGGACAATCATTTTGAAACGCTGAGGATTGAGCGGGTTGGTCCAGTCGTTGGAAAATTATTACGGAAGCGTGCTGTTCTAGCGATAGCCTTTGCCCTCATCGGGATCTTAGTCTATGTCGGCTTTCGTTTTAAACATCTGGACTTTGCCGTGGGTGGTGTTGTCGCGCTCTTGCACGATGTTTTGATTGCGGCGGGGTTACTGCTTGTCTTTAATCGACAGATCGATCTTTTGATTATCACGGCCCTTTTAACCATCGCGGGGTACTCAATTAACGACACGATCGTTATTTATGACCGCGTGCGCGAGAACCTCCCGAAAATGAGAAAAGTGACACTGCGTGACGTCATCAATGTCAGTCTCAATCAAACTTTGAGTCGTACCATCCTGACATCCGCCGTCACACTGATTGTTGTCATTGTGCTTTATTTGATGGGAGGGGAAATTTTAAACAATTTTGCGTTTTGTTTACTCGTTGGATTTATCGCGGGTTGTTATTCGACGGTTTTTATCGCTTCCCCAATCGTTTTACTCTGGCATAAGCGAAGTAAAATTACAGCATAAACATTGCTTAGGCGAGTGCAGGGGCCTGGCGATTTTGAAAAAATCGCCAGGCCCCTAATCCAATTCCTGTCCCATGTTTGCGTCACTCAAATTCCTCACAGAACAAATCGTTGATCTAGATCATGTCCCCAAAGACCTTGTCGCTTTAGGATATCGCCATCGGCAAGGCGTTCTTGAAGAAGGCGACTTCTCAAGGCGAGGGGGCATCCTCGATATCTTTCCCGCGAACTTCGATAGTCCGATTCGTATCGATTTTGATAATGATAAAATCCGTTCAATTTCAACTATCAGCCTGGCGACTGGTAAACCCATCTTTGAACATCATATTATCATTATCCTTCCCTTTAAAACAAAATCCCTTGAGTCCTTCACGGCCGATACGCCTTTAACAGGGGTCGTTGACATCGAAAAAGGGGATTATGTTGTCCACAATTATCATGGGATTGGTCGTTTTCTCGGCTTCACCGAATTTCATATCCAACAAGTCCAGCCAGAACATCTGGTCATTGAATATGAAGGAGGAGACAAACTTTATGTTCCCAAAAAGGACATCCATTTAGTTCAAAAATATTTAAGTTTTCATAAGAAACCGCCCCGTTTATATAAGCTTGGTTCGGGAGAGTGGAAAAGAGTCAAAACCCGTATCCAAAATCAAATCCACCGTTTCGCTGCCGAACTTTTACATTTACAAGCGATGAGATTAAGTCTTCCGGGGTTCAACTTTCCCAAAGACACCTCCTGGCAAAATGAATTTGAAAAATCTTTTCCGTTTCAAGAAACCCCAGACCAACGCAAAGCCACCGAAGCGGTCAAGTCTGACATGGAATCTTCTTATCCGATGGATCGTCTCATTTGCGGCGATGTCGGTTATGGAAAAACCGAAGTCGCGATGCGGGCCACATTCAAGGCCGTCATGGGAAACAAACAAGTTGCTATTCTTGTCCCAACGACGATCCTGGCGGAACAACATTATTATAATTTTTCACAGCGTTTTAAAGACTTTCCCATCAAGGTCGCGATGCTCAGCCGTTTCCGCACCAAACTTGAGCAGTCGAAAATTATCCAACAACTGGCCGAAGGTCAAGTGGATGTTGTCATCGGAACACATCGGCTGTTATCGGACGATATTGTATTTAAAGATTTAGGTTTAATTGTCATTGACGAAGAGCAACGGTTTGGAGTTCGCGCAAAAGAAAAACTCAAACACTTTCGCCTTCTGGCTGATGTCTTAACCATGACCGCAACCCCGATCCCTCGGACTCTGCACATGACACTCGCGGGAGCAAGAGACATGTCGATCATTGAAACTCCACCTCAAAATCGCATCCCGGTGTCGACCCACGTTGTCGCCTTTGACAAAGACATCATCCAAGATGCGATTAAACGAGAACTCAACCGCAAGGGACAGGTTTTTTTCTTGCATAACGCGGTTTATAATATCGATAAGATTGCGCTTTTGGTCCAAGGATTAGCCCCCAAGGCCCGGGTCGCCATTGGACATGGCCAAATGTCTGCTCGATTATTGGAAGAAATTATGTTAAAATTCTTAAGTCATGAAATTGATGTTTTAGTTTGTACGACGATCATTGAATCGGGAATCGATATTCCCAATGCCAACACCTTAATCGTGAATGAAGCGCACCGTTTCGGACTGGCGGATCTCCACCAATTAAGGGGACGGGTTGGACGGTTTACTCAAAAGGCCTATGCATATTTTCTTGTCCCGCCCCATGAAAAATTATCAACCGAGTCTAAGGCAAGGCTCAAGGCGATTGAGCGATTCAGCGGACTAGGTTCAGGCTTTTCCATTGCGTTTGAAGACTTGCAAATCCGCGGAGCCGGGAATCTCTTAGGAGAAGAACAACACGGTTACATTACAGCCATCGGATTTGATCTTTATTGTCGACTGTTAAAAGAAGCCATTGGCCATATCAAATCATCAAAGAAAGACTAAACTATGAAAAAAATGTTTCTGCGGATTTTCTTAACCGGTTGGATTGTTTTGATGGCTTATCCCGTTCTGGCCGTCGATGATGCCATCTTAGCGGTAGTGAACGACGATCTCATTACCTTAAAGGATATGCATGAATACCTGTCTTCAATCTATTTTCAGCTGAGAGCGAGCGGCAAGTCCCCCGAGGATATTAAAAAAATCATGGCCGATGTCGAAAAAA
>CAZAPN010000019.1:0-659 GCA_964487145.1 uncultured Planctomycetales bacterium
GCACAAAAACGTGCGGTCTTTCCTAAGGCGATTCTGCGTTTGCGGACTTCTTTTTCTTCAACCTGAAAAAGTCCGGCAAGATACTTGTCCGAAAAACCCAACTCTTTGGCTTTGATAAGCTGTGCATCCGAAAGTTTTGTCCAGGAACACAATAAAAGTTCCTGCTCGAAATCGACCAAATCTTTCATCTCCTTGATAAACCAACGGCCGATCTTGGTCATCTGGTACAACTCTTCAACCGTCATCCCCTTGCGCAAGGCCTCATACATTAAAAACGCGCGTTCACTGGACGGATAAATAAGCTTTTGCTTAATTTCGTCCAAGGAGAGTTCTTTAAAATTCTTCGCGCCACCCAGGCCATAGCGACGGATTTCGAGAGAACGGATCGCTTTTTGAAAAGATTCCTTATAATTTTTCCCGATACTCATGACCTCACCAACGGCCTTCATCTGGGTCCCGAGGATATCTTTCGCTTGCGGGAATTTTTCAAAGGCCCATCGGGCGAATTTGGTCACGACATAATCTCCCCAGGGCTCGTATTTTTCCAGCGTGCCTTTACGCCAATATGGCATTTCATCCATGGTGATTCCGGCGGCAAGTTTTGTGGAAACACGTGCAATCGGAAACACAGATTGCCTTATTCTGGATTCATGAAACAT
>CAZAPN010000019.1:669-15316 GCA_964487145.1 uncultured Planctomycetales bacterium
GACGAACGGGATGTGCGGGGATTGATTTCAATAATCACGATACGGTCATCCACCGGATTATGGGCAAATTGGATGTTCGTTCCGCCGATGACTCCGACCGCTTCCACAATACGGTAAGAGATCTCTTGTAATCTTTTCTGTAATGGTTCCGGGACTGTCAGCATCGGAGCAACACAAAAACTGTCTCCGGTATGGATCCCCATCGGGTCAACGTTCTCAATAAAACAAACCGTGATTTTTTGGTTTTTCGCATCGCGGACCACTTCCAATTCCAGCTCCTCCCAGCCTAAAACAGATTCTTCGACCAAAACCTGGTGGACCAAGCTGGCGGCAAGTCCACGGGCAACAATCACTCGTAATTCTTCAACGTTATAGGCTATTCCGCCGCCCGTACCGCCTAAGGTATAGGCCGGCCTTAAAACAACTGGATACCCCAACTTCTCAGCGATTTTTTCGGCTTCTTCAATGCTATAACTCGGTTCGGATTTGGGAAGATCAACCCCTAATTTTTTCATCGTCTCTTTAAAAACAATGCGGTCTTCTCCCCGCTCAATGGCTTCAGGATTCACACCGATAACTTCAACGCCATATTTTTTAAGGATCCCGGCTTTATAAAGACTTGAAGAAAGATTTAAACCTGTTTGTCCTCCTAAATTCGGAAGAAGGCCATCGGGTTTTTCTCTGGCAATAATGGCTTCCAAGCTTTCCACGGTCAAAGGCTCAATATAAGTCTTATCGGCCATGCCCGGATCGGTCATAATGGTCGCGGGGTTCGAATTCACCAAAACAATTTCATAACCTTCTTCGCGCAAGGCTTTGCAGGCTTGGGTGCCAGAATAATCAAACTCACAGGCCTGGCCGATGATAATCGGGCCAGAACCGATAATTAAAATCTTTTTAAGGTCACGACGGCTGGACATGAATGCTCCTTATTATTAAAATGATTAAAGATAATGGCTGAATTAATCTTAAAAGGACTGAACGAAAAGATTTGGGTGGGAAAAACGTCGAAAATTGGATCTGGGTTGAAATCATGAAGAAAGGATAAAAACCTAAAAACCAGTTTAACAAATATATGCCTAATTTTTAATTTCAATACATTATATAATAATTTTTTTTGTTTACCAGAATTTAATTATTTTCGTTGGACAAAACAAAGCGCCCCTGAACCATTCGGTTCAGGGGCGCTTTAAAAAGCCATCCCTCAAATTCCGATTAAACGATTTTCTTTCTTAAAAACGCCCCCACTAAACCGCTTCCTAACAATAATAGAGAAGTCGGTTCGGGAATCGCTGGCGGCGGAGGATTATTAACACCCACTCTCACACCGGCTTCTTCAAATCCACCGGGATCAGTCCCTGAAATATCCATATAAAAATAAAGAAACGGATTTCCCGCGACGAATGAATAAGGAATATACCCATACATATTGGCCTTACCGCTGCCATCAGGAGTATTGATGACCTGTAAAAAGGCATCTTCTGGGAAATCTAATTCAAAATATTGGCTAAATGCGGGGTCAGTCGCCCAATTATTGGCGACCGGGACATAATCCGTACGAGAACCGCTCACACTGTTCAAAAAAATCCGAATATTGTCGAAGGTCAAATTTCCATCACCCTCATTAATATCAAACAAAAACTCAAGATATTCGACGTCATTGTGAGTCACGCGCGGAATATCATCCAAATTAATGGAATGAGTATGAGCCCCTCCTTTGGTGTCTAATTGAGGTGTTCCATCCGTATTATATCCCTCTTCATTGTCTTTGGCTTGTACGCGCAAAAAAGAATCGAGATTTCCGCTGCCTTGGCCGCTGATATCTGTGGAACGAAAAATCGCGCCGTTGACTTCAACCTCCGCTCCCAAATTTGACACATCTAAAACACCTGCCTCTGCGCGAACCGCAAAGACCAACACGAGACCCATGAGAATGACTAAAACCTTTTTCATACTAATTCCTCCGATATAAGTTAATTTTTTTCATTGGCCTAATTTGACCAATCCTTAAAACATAAAGCAAGTATATACATAATCAATATTTTGTCAATAGGACAAACTGGGTCATACTAGGACAGCGGAAAATCCGTTTTTTAACCCCTCGTGGCTGTTGGAGAATTGAGCGGATGTCGACGGGAATCCTGAAAATTATCACGCAACCGCAATTTAACAAAGAATTTCGCTATATAGAGAAAAATAATTAGAATTCCGGCCATCAGCATAATCATCATCGTAGCCAATGAAATCCAAAGATAAGTGAAAAGTTTTTTCATATACTCGAAAAGGTGAAATTAAGAATTATATTATAGTAAAATCATTTTTATAAAACAATTCGTGCCGTAAATGACGAATCAACGCCAAGTCCGGAGCAAAATGGTACATTTTATTTTTTAATTTCTGTGAATAATAAAAACTAACGGGTTTTGCCACCGATTGAGCGACAAAACGCAAGCTTTTGTTTTTCACACTGCCCATGACATTACTTAAGGCATGGGCCAAAATACTCATATACGAAATATTCCCCAGACACTCTCTTCCCTTTTTGTCAAACCAGGGACTGCGCAAGCCTTCCGGGTCATAATCATCAAAAATCCAGTTGGCCCAACCTTCTAACGATTGAGGAATCTTTAATCCGTGTTTGTGGGCCAAATCAAAATCCGGGGTCCCGGGTAACGATGTGAAAATCGCGATCGTTTCCAGTTGGGCGGCCGGATTCTCCCTCTTCAACTGAAAACCAATATCAATCGTCCTATTGATATCATCAAAAGTTTCCGTGGGATATCCCATCATAAGACCAAACACAGGGATAATCCCGTGCTTTTTACATCGCTGATTCGCGGCCAAGGTTTGCTCGACTTTGATCCCTTTTTGCATCAAATCCAAAATCCGTTGGGAACCGGATTCAGCGCCAAATTTCAAAGTGTAGGCTCCAGCCCTTTTCAATACCTCAATTTCGTAATCGGTCGCTTTCTCAAAAACATCAACCCGTGTTCCGGAGGTATAAAAATTAATGTTCAAATTTCGGCTGATAAATCCTTCGCAAATGGTTGTCGCACGCCGGCGATCAATATAAAACTCGTCATCACGGACCCAAATTCCGTTTAACTTAAATCGCTGAACAGCTTGGGTAATCATGTCCAAGCTCTTTGCGACCGACATCGGACGCCATTTGCGCTGGCGAATTTGGGCACTGCTGCAAAACCCGCAGTTAAAAGGGCATCCACGGCTCGTTTGTCCGATATCAAGCGCCCGGGAACTGGCCTGCAAATACATATCCCGATGGATATACTTCTCCACATCAATCAATTCCCACGGGGTCGAAAGCAAATCTTCCATATTCAATAAAGGGCGCGGAGGATTTTTAATGATTTGACCCCCTTCCTTATAAAGGACCCCCTTGATCCCGCTTAAACTTTCTCCATGATCCAACGCTTTGACAAGTTCGACAAAGGTCTCGTCCCCCTCCCCGACAACCACAATATCGACTTTATCATTTTCCAAGGTTTGTTCAGGCATGACCGATGGATGAGGGCCTCCCCAAACAATAGGGACTTTTCCTCCTGTTAATTCGCGAACCATCTGGGCCAGATCAAGCGCATAATGGACCTGGGTCCCTGTCATGGCGGAAATCCCGATACAAATCAAATCACTTGTGATATATTCACTCACAATCGGGTGGGATATGAGTTGTGTGCGTTGGTCAAGAATTTTAACTTGATATCCGGCCTTAAGGACCGGAGCAGCAATTGTCAAAAGCGAATGCGGCGGAGCAATGGTGGAACCGAAATCCATCCCCGTTTTGGGATAAAGCAGTAAAACATTGGGTTTTTGTGAAGAATCGCGCATGGACATTTTAAGAAATTAATTTATATCGAATTTTAAAAACACCTCATAATACCTATAAATACACGGAAGGTGAAGAAAAATTTTGGATAAATGTCAAGGGGGCCCTGGGAAAATTTTCCCAGGGCCCCCTTGAAAACCCTCACTTAAAACCAAAAATTACTTTCTCCTTAACAAATCACGAATCTCGGTCAGAAGAAGAACGTCTTGCGGCGGAGCCGGAGGAGCTGCCGGTTTTTCCGCTTCTTTCTTTTGAAGAGAGTTCATGCCTTTGATCATCAAAAAGATCGCAAATGCAATAATGATAAAATCAACGGTCGTTTGAAGAAAAGCGCCGTAATTCAAAGTCACAGCCTCTTTCACCGTTTTGCCAAGGACATCAACCTCAGCAGGTTTCATGGTAATCTTCAAATTGGTAAAATTGACACCACCAAGAATCAAACCAATCGGCGGCATGATGATATCACTTACGACTGACGAAACGATTTTTCCAAACGCGCCTCCGATGATAATACCAACGGCCATGTCAACGACATTCCCTCTCATGGCAAACGCCTTAAATTCTTGAAGCATTTTCATCTTTTTCCTCCTTTGTTAGGTTATTAATTGTTTTTAACTGTTGGTATATGACAAACCGGCACACCTTTTTTCATCAAATACTTCTGATGATACTCTTCCGCCGGATAAAATTCTTGGGCCGGTAAGACTTCCGTGACGATCGGCCCACGTAAGACACTCGATAATTTGATTTTCCTCATGATCCCTTCCACAGCTTTTTTTTGGTCTTCATCATGATAAAAAATTGATGAACGATATTGACTCCCGACATCCGGACCTTGACGATTCAAGGTGGTCGGGTCGTGGATTTGAAAAAATTTAAAAACAAGTTTCTCGTACGAGATCACCTTCGGGTCAAAGATGATTTCAACGGCCTCGGCATGGCCCGTTTGATCCGTACACACTTGCTCGTACGTCGGGTTTTTTGTTGTTCCTCCGGTATAGCCGACACGGGTCGAGACAACACCCTCTAAAGTCCTAAATGCCTCTTCAACTCCCCAGAAACACCCAGCAGCAAACGTCGCCTTAGGATGTTCTAATTTTTCAACAACCGCGATCAGTTCGACAAACTTAAGGGCCACAGAATTGATGCAATATCGTTTCCCGGTGGGTTGAGGACCGTCATCAAAAACATGTCCCAAATGCGCGCCGCAACGCGCACACAAAACTTCTGTCCTGTCCATCAAATGACTTCGGTCATTTTGAGTCCGAATATTTAATTCAGAAACCGGATTCCAAAAACTCGGCCAACCTGTCCCAGAATCGAACTTTGTTTCAACACGAAAAAGGTCTGTTGCGCATCCCGCACATTGATAGATTCCGCTCTGAGACGGAATTGCACAAATTCCGGAAAATGGTTTTTCGGTCCCCTTCTTTCGCATCACCTCAAACTGTTCAGAGGTCAAAACTTCTTTCCACTCTTCATCAGTCTTTTGAATGCGGGGGACCAAATGCGTCTGGCCTGTCCGTGCATTCCAAATAGGAATCTTATCGTCGCTCTTCAAATGGTTGGCGTTCTCCATCCCCGTTAATAAGAAAATTAAACCAAAGACATTAATAAATGCCAAAAAATTTTTCAGGTTCAAACAGTGCATGGGCGAAAAATGATTCAACCTTTGATAATCTTGGCAAAATTCTTCCCAAATTCGTACGATTGCTTCAATTCATCGGGTGTAGGTTGATATTTAACGGACAAACTGGGTTGCTCCAAAGCAATACCGGTTGCCTTCAGCATCTCTTCGATTTCTTTGACCGCGCCCCCGGCCCACCCATAGGACCCAAAGGCACTGGCAATACGATTCTTGGGTTTTAGCCCTTTTAAGAATTTCAAAAAGCCCCCGATAATTAACAACATCTCATTGTCATGGGTCGAAGAACCAAAAAGAAAACCTTTGGCATCAATCATCTGGCCGATGATTTCGGTGTAAGACGTACTCGTGACGTCAAAAAGTTTGACCTCAAGCCCGCTGTCGGTGATTCCTTCGACGATTTTCCGGGCCATCTTTTCCGTCGCCCCCCACATCGTTTCGTAAACAACAACGACTTTCGGTTTAACTTCATTTTTGGCCCACGAAAGATAGGCATTCACAATCTTATTCGGATTACACCGCCAGATAATCCCATGGCTCGGGGCAATCATCTTGATCGGGAGATTTAACTTTTGAACATCTTCAAGTTTCCGCAATATAATTGAACTCAGCGGCCAAAGGATATTGGCATAATATTTAGCGGCTTCATCCATTAAAACCGCGGGATCGGTTTGATCATCAAAGCGCTCGGACGTTGCCAGATGTTGGCCAAAGGCATCATTGGGCATGAGGAGCTGTTCCTCAGGACAATAGGTAAACATGCTGTCCGGCCAATGGATCATCGGGGCTTCGATAAAAGATAGCGTCCTTTTTCCCAAATTTAGTTTGTCCCCAGTTTTCACGATCTGAAAATCCATGGGACAAAAATAATGTTTTTCCAACCCCTCTTTGCACTTGGCACTTCCCAAGACCTTGGCCTTCGGGCAACGTTTCAAAACCTCCGGAAGGGCCCCCGAATGATCGGTTTCCACATGGTTCGCGATGATATAATCGATTTTAGATGGATCCACGACCTGAGAAATGTTATCAATGAGTTCCTGCGTAAACGGTCCATAAACCGTATCAATCAAGGCAATCTTTTCATCGATGATCAAATAAGCGTTATAGGTGGTGCCGCGACTTGTGGTATACGTATGCCCATGGAATCTTTTGACATTCCAATCCACCGCCCCGACCCAATAAATATCATTTGGCAGAATTTTTAAAGCAGACATCCCTTCCCCCTTTTTGACTTAAGACCACTCGATGGTTAATATCCTATAAAATTTTCAGTTTTAATTCTTTCACTTTGAATTTCTAACTCCTGGCAAAGTTCCTTCATGGCAGTAACCATAGCCGGAGGCCCGACCACGTAAATCAAACGCTGTTGATAATCACTCATTTGCTTTAAAACAATTTCTTTTGTGATAATCCCCGGGAAGTATTCGCAATTTTCCGAAGGACATTTCATCAGGACATGGCCTATTTTGATGTTTTTTGCTTGTGAGGCCCAAGCCTCAAGCTCACTTTTGAAGGCAATATCATTTTCGGTCCAGTTGGAATAAAGCAAATTAACATTATTCGCCAGTTTTTTAAGAACAATGTGCTCAATCATCGAAATGACTGGTGTGATGCCTATCCCCCCGACGAGAAAACCAAGGAAAGGTTGTCTCTCATCTAAAACGCAATTTCCCATGGGGCCTTTGAAGAAAACTCGCTGCCCTGGCTTCAAGGCCAGAAGATGTTTTGAGAAAACACTTTCCGAAATCTTCTTGGTCAACTCAAAATAGAGTTTTTCAGGAGCAGAAGAAAACGACAGGTATTTATTCAAAAGCTTATTGGAACGGTCTTTCTCATCGAAAATCACTTGGACAAATTGTCCGGCAAGAAAAGCGAATGGCTTTTCGGGTAAAAAGCGAAAGCTGAAGACATTGCTTGTTCTTGGGATGTTCGCCTGAAAGGTTGCGTAAAATTCTTGCATGATGAAATAAAAAATAAAATGGGATCAGCGAACGGGCTTATTCCACAACCGGCTCAAACTCATTTTTACTTACACCACATTCGGGGCATGACCAGCTATCCGGAATATCTTCAAACCGGGTCCCGGGGGCAATCCCATGTTGGGGATCCCCTTTGGCCGGATCATAAATGTATTCGCAGACTGAACATCGATATTTTTGCATAAGAGGCCTCCCTTCTTTCAATGGTGATTTTTTCAGGGACATTATTCTATACAATAACCCCTTGGGATGTCAAACTTTATCTTTGGTAAAGCATTGAAAAAACGATTAAGGCTGTTCGATCAGAATGGGAAGAATGGAGATCAAAAGCTGAAAACACTTCTCTTCAAAATCAACATCTTCTTTGATAAAGGGTGTCTTTAGAACACTTCACAAAAACCTTTATGGGCGAAATTGGGTTCGCTGGTCAAATTGACCCCTAACCGGCGTAAGCCGGCCTCATCTCCGGGAGTCGGGATATGCGTCATATGGACTTCACAACCCTGCAATTCTTTTAGTTTTTCCATGGCTAATTGGGCCGATGGATTGGTGGCCGCACTGATACTTAAGGAAATCAACGCCTCATCCAAATCCAAACTCAACGATCTTGTGCTCAAAATGTTCTTTTTAAAATTCGTTACGGAATCGAGAATATTCGGAGACAGGATATGGATTTTATCCGGTATTTCTGCCAAATCTTTGATGACATTTAAGATCAAACTCGAGGCCGCATGCATAGAGGGCGAATTCTTCCCTGTCAGGATTTTTCCGTTTTTCAATTCAATCGCGGCCCCACAGAAAATTCCTTCGTTGCCCTTGCCTTTTTTCTCACCATCCAACGCGGCTTTGCGGGCAGGTTCAACCACTTTACGGTCTTCAGGCTTCACACCCAGCTCTTCCATAAGAAGTTCCACTCGTTGCACGGCTTCTTTATCGACCAATCCCATGCGATATTCACAGGCATAACGAAAATAACGCCGTATCACTTCTTGTTTAGAGGCAAGTTGGACCGCTTCATCATCCACGATACCAAACCCGGCCCGATTCACCCCCATGTCCGTCGGAGATTTATAAACAGACTCTTCTCCCATAATCCTGGCGAGAATACGCTTTAAAACCGGAAAAATTTCCACGTCACGGTTATAATTGATCGCTGTCTTTTGATAGGCCTCTAAATGAAAGGGATCTATCAAATTGAAATCTTTGATATCCGCGGTTGCGGCTTCATAAGCGACATTCACAGGATGTTTCAGCGGAATACTCCAAATCGGAAATGTCTCGAACTTGGCGTAGCCCGCCTTCACCCCTTTTTTATGCTCATGATATAACTGCGAAAGACACGTCGCGAGTTTCCCGCTTCCGGGACCCGGACCGGTCACAATCACCAACCGATGCTTTGTCTCGATATAGGGATTAGAGCCAAACCCCTTATCACTGACAATCAAATCAACATCGGACGGATAACCGGGAATGGCCGAATGGGTATAAACCTTGATCCCTTGACGTTCGAGTTTTTTCTTAAAAATACTGGCCGCAGGCTGCTGGGCATAACGAGTAATCACAACTGCGGGCGGCTTGATTCCCCAATCTTTCAAATCATCGATGAGCTTTAGTGCATCAACATCATAGGTAATACCAAAATCCGCGCGGATTTTCCGGCGTTCGATATCTCCGGCATAAATACAAAGAATAATATCCGATTCGTCTTTCAATTGTTTCAAAAGGCGCATTTTGACATTCGGATCAAAGCCTGGCAAAACGCGGGCGGCATGATAATCAAACAGCAATTTCCCGCCGAACTCCAGATAAAGCTTGTCCCCGAATTTGCCGACCCGATCCAAAATCGCTTCCGCCTGTTCTTTTAAATATTTATCGTTATCGAATCCGACTTTATACGGCATAAGACACTCCTTAAAAAATGGTTAAACACATAACGGCCACAGATTATTCTAAAACAAATTTTACAAAAGTACAGTTCTTGAATAACTATTTTAACGATATCTCGACAAATTTTATCCTAAAAGACCCCAAATGATTTTAAAACATTTTCGACAATTTCTCTGGCGACTTTTCCGGAAGGATTTTGCCCTCCGGTAATATTGCACGCGAAAACATAAGTGGTTCCCTCGCTCTCCAAGTAACCGACGAACCACCCGATCGCACCCTTCCCATTGGCATTTGTGCTTGATCCTGTCTTCCCATAAAGAGTTCCTTTTTCAGTCTTCCCGACCCGCATAATGTCTTTTAATATCCCAACATTGTCTTTTGAAAAAGGTAATTTCCCATCCAAAAGTTTATTCAAAAGGGCCACCTGCTCATCCGCGCTAATCATAAGGGACGTGGTATTCTCCCGAGGAAGCCAGAACATATCAATCCCAGCCGAGATGTCTTTGGTGCCATAGTCAATGGCCTCGAGATATTGCTTCATGCGATCAGGACCAATCTGTCGTGCCAAGATTTGATAAGCGGGAACAGCCGATACCCGAAAGGCCTGACGAAGGGTCAAGGCCTGATTCCATCCCTCGATATCACGTTTGACACCATCCCATGTGTACCAGGGATCATCGGGGGCTTTCATTAACCCCAATTCCAAACCAATCAGGGTATTATAGATTTTAAAAGTCGAACACGGGGATAAACGACGAGAACTTAATTCGGGATTTGCGTTAATCACAGAACCTGTGGATCGGTTGTAAATGACTAAAGCCGTATCATAATTTTGGAAGAGAGACTTATCAATATCTTGAGCGACAGAAAAATGAAGCATAAAAAAGATTAAACAACATAAAATAAAAAACTTTTTCACAAAAATTCCTTCAAATTATGAGATTTGCAAATGGAGAGAGAACTAAGGGCTCCGTTCCTGCGGAGCAGTCACGGAGTCCTTGTTTCTTCTCTCTTTTGCGCAAAACCATAACAACGTCGCTTGTTCGGACGGAGTACGGATCCCGCTTCGCGCCAAAATTTCCGTTTTGCTTCATTTGGGCGCTTCGCAGGATAACCGCCAGTCTTTTCTAAAGCTTTCGCCTTTTCATTCCATGAGCCAGGCGAAGTCAAAGGCGAAAGCACTTTGACGAAGACTGGCGGAGAGGGAGAGATTCGAACTCTCGGTGGACTTACGCCCACAACGGTTTTCGAGACCGCCACATTCGACCACTCTGCCACCTCTCCGATAAACTTATAAAAAATTTCACAGACCAACCGCCCGATTGCCGCATCTTCCTGAATATCAACTACAGAAAAGATGCGGCATCCCGATAAAAGACATAAACCGGGATAACCACTCTCGCACCTCTCCAAAATCGACACAACAAATTTCAGGTCTGCAGGCCATCTCGACTACAGTTCATTCTAAAAACTTAAATCCCAAGCCCACAATCGCACCATGCAGACAAGGGATTTAAAATGGGATCAATTCCAACAACCTAATCTCTGCCCTGACTTTCTAAAGCTTGAACAAAAATTTTGACGATATCTTGATCAATCTTGGGCCCCATCCGAGAAAACTCTTCTTTTGCTTGGTCATGAGAAAATGCCTTGCGGTAGGGACGGTCCGTCGTTAATGCATCATAAATATCCGAAATAGTCAAAACCCTCGTCAAAAGACTGACCTCATCGCCTTTCAGTCCGTCTGGATAACCGGTGCCGTCTAAAAATTCATGATGATGACGGACAACATCGCACAGGTTCCTTAAGGAACGGATCGGCATAATAATACTCGCTCCAATCACAGGATGTTTTTGCATCATTTCTTTTTCCTGGGGATCCAATAATGACGGTTTTTTTAGGATATCATCGAGAATCCCGATCTTCCCAATATCATGCAAACGGGCCGCATCCCGCAAAGTTTTAATGGTGGTCTCCGGTAAATTTAATTTGGTCGCAATTTGAACGGCATAATCGGCCACACGATCCGAATGCCCTCGAGAATAAGGGTCCTTGGCTTCGACCGCCATGGCAAGGGCTGAGACGGTTTCGAAATAAGTTTTCTCAGCGTCTTCATTCAACTTTGCATTTTCAATCGCCACAGCTGTTTGGAGAGCCAAGTTAAAAAGAAGATTGAGTTCTTCTTCCTTAAAACTCTCGTCTCCCCCTTTTCCGCTCACGACAATTGCCCCTAAAGACTGATCACGCAACATCAGAGGCGCACACAAAAGAGGGGGCTTTAAAAAATCTAAATCTCCTCCTGGGGCTCCATAATAATTATATTGAAGACGGGGTATTAAAACCGGCTTTTTTTCTTTAACGACTGAGCCGATGGTCCCTTCATTCATTTTAATATGGAGGCGTTGTGATGAGCCTAAATCAACCCCATAGGCGGCCTTAATGTTTAATGCATTGCCTTCCTCATTCAAGAGGAAAAGAACCCCGATTTTGGCATTCAACGCTTCCGATACAGTTTCGACAATCAGTTCCAGGAAACTATCAATGTTTTGCATGGACGATAGGCCGCTGCCCACCTTGGCCAAAACCGAATGCAAAGTCCTTTTGGCTAATTCTAGCTTTCGCACATTGTCTTCGAGGCGGGAGGTAATTTCATGAAAAGAACGAGCTAAGACAGCAATTTCATTTTTATTTTCCAAATCTTTGATCTGCTCCTCACCCAAAACATTCTCGATCACCTTTTTATTTTGTTCCGTGATTTCGATAATCTGTTTAATCACCAGACGCATGACCCCATAACCAATACAAACTCCAATAATCAACAAGGCAAGGGTTAAACTAAAATTGCTCTCTGTAATATTGACATTGCCCTGGTCACGGATCTGCCAATAAAAATAATAAAGCACCCCCAAAGGCAAAAATGACATGAGAATAAAAAGGATGGTAAATTTCCTTAAAAGAGAGGCGTTTTGAAAAGCGGTGACTTTCACTTTGGGCGTCATATTAAGACCTTTTTTGAGCTTAACGGATTTTACAAAATTAGTCTAACGTAAATGCGGCCTTTTCACAAGTTCAAAAAAATTTTATTGATCCCGATCGATTCTCCGGCCAAAAGTCAAAAAAAATCCTCAACAGCCGACGATAACAAGAGACAAAAACCGAAGATCACAAATCTCGGTCAGAGACAAGGTTCCCTTCTGTATCATACACCTTGATATTCACCGTATCCCCGTCCTCATAGGTTTCTTTTAAACGCAATTTATTATCCGGATAAAATTCTTTCGCTATCCCGTAAGGCTTATCATCCCTGAACGTCATCTCGCGTTTAATAGCCCCCGAGGGATAATACTCTCGAAAAAGCCCTTGGCGCTTATTGTTGGCATAATGAATTTCGCGCTTAATTTTACCATTTTCATAAAATTCTCTCCCCTGGCCCTGGCGCTGCCCCAGGGCATAGGGTATTTCCCTCAACTTATTCTGGTTCCGATAAAACTCCTCCACCACCCCATCTAATTTGTCAAAATGGCTTTGAGCGCGGCCTTTCAATGTGCCATCTTCATAATAGGTCGTGATAATGCCCTCGGCTTTATCGGAGACATAAGGGGTCACACGCATAAGATTTCCATTGTCATAATATTCTTTGGCCAACCCATCGCGTTTCCCGTCACGAAAATAAATCGACAATTTCACTTTTCCGTTTTCATAATATTCTTTTAATAAGCCGTCTAACGTGTCGTTGCGGCTTATGGCTTCCCCTTTTAATGCCCCGCTTTCATAATAGGTCCGAATGGGGCCGGAGACTTTCCCGCCGATAAAATGCGACTCTCTTTCGAGCTTTCCATTTTCATAATATTCACGAGCGAGGCCTTCTTGATATCCGTTCTTGAAGAAATACTCCCCATACAAAGTTTTTTCTTGAGTATAGACCTTTAAAAGACCTTCCAACTTATTGTCTTTTAACGTCCCCTCACTTTTCATCACCCCATTACGATAATATTCCTGACGAGGACCATGTAAACGGCCGTTTTGATAGGACGACTCCAAACGAAGTTTCCCATCTTCGTAATATTCTTCATAAGGCCCGTCCGCTATCTTTTTCTGATCACATCCGATCAGAAAAAAGGCCATAATTCCCAACACAACAACGATTTTCCTCATCCCGTCGTCCTGATTATTAAAAATTTTTTTTGGCCCGCTTCAACTCGCATGCGTCCCAAAGGCACTTCATTGATCAAAAAATGATTTTCATCCCTGGTTTTGACCACGAATTCGTATTCCCCGGGATCTAACAGTAATCTGCCGATACGGATTTCACCCGGAAGGGTCTGCCAGGAACGCAGATCCGCCTGTTCGGTATAAAGATTAAAAACACTTCCAAAGTATTTAAACCAAATCGCGGCGTTGTCATCCCCTTTTTTGCGAATCTGCTGTTCGCCTTGTTTGACGATGGCATATTTGACAATCGGACGAACAACCGCTTTGGCGAGAACTCTGACCTTCCGATTATTTAATGTTTGAACCGCGATTGAACTAATATTTTCAGCTAATTCTGTTGTGCATTCTGACATGTCCCCCGAACGATCCTTCGCGGTCAAAACAGAATCCTTAATGACCGATGACTGTTCAACATACCGCGGAAAAGCAAAACTCATGACATATCCATCGGGTAACGGAATCGGGATCCAATCTTGTGTTTTATAGGGCGAATACCCATTATAATGAATCAAATAAACCTCAGCTTTTGTACGCTTCTCGTCCGATGAAATGGCCGTGACACCACGAAAACCTCGTCCCTGACCTGACACTGCCGATGACTCCATCCACGATGCGATCGTCATAAAATTTTCTTTCAGAATCTGAGGGACGGGAACATCATAATTTCGCGAATAATCACTTTCATAGATGTTCAAAGCTTTTTCATAGGAAATATAAGCATCGTTCAGATCTTGTTTGCGGCCCGAGGCCTCATAAAAGATTCCCATCAGAAAACGGGCAAACGCATCTTCCCGATAAACATTTTTTTGATCTTCCTTGTACGGACGGTTGATGGCCGTTAATTTCAGGTCAACATCCCGCGCTTCGACCAAGGCATCTTCAATCTTTCCTAAAGCAAAATAATTAATCGCCTGGAAAATATTAATCAAAACCCGTTCAAAATCCTCTCCCCGATAAGGGGCCGAATAGTCATTCATTAGCCAGGTCGTTCCCCATTGAGAGATCGAGTGGGTATAAAGTTCATCAAATTTGTGTTGGGCCAAGGCAAAGGCCGGGATACTGGCGGAATAATTTTGATCG
>CAZAPN010000020.1:0-12881 GCA_964487145.1 uncultured Planctomycetales bacterium
GACAATAAAGGGATTATGAAAAGTTATGGCTTTGAGCGTTGCGAGGAAATACGGAAACAGAGGCAAGCCCCAGAACGGCATTTTTCCGATCCATCCATCGACGAGGATTTGGTTTGCCCAATGTTGATAATAAGCGACATCACTGCTGGGGTGTTCAACAAAAAAATAATGTCCTTGGAGAAAATGAAAATAAAGAAAACGAGTAAGGAAAGCAACGCTAAAGATAATGCTGAGAAGAAAAAAATCCTTTTTATTTATCATAGCTAAAAAAAAGATTGGCTAACCCCACAACAAGCATGGCCGCGGTTTCTACCTTCAAGACAGTTTTCCCCAGAGAGACAGGTGTTGCTCCCTTTTCTTGAGCGATACGGACTTCATCCGAGGTAAAATCGCCTTCCGGGCCGATGAAGAAGATGATTCTTTTTTGCGAAACAGGTATCTGGGGCAGGATTTGAATGAGTTCCGGACGACTCCCCTCTAACCAGGGGATAAAAGAGGTGTCTTCGCTTGTTATTTGTTGAACGGCATCGTCGAAATGAGTGATCTCATGGATTATCGGAATTATCTTTCGTTTGGATTGTTTGGCGGCATTAATGGCGATTTCCGTGTAACGTTTGCTTTTATTTTTTTGGGCATCTTTTTTTAATTTGAATTCGGTCCGATGTGTCAGAAGTGGGATGATTTCATCCACCCCGAGTTCAACAGCTTTTTCAATGATGGTCTCAAATTTCGATTTTTTAGGGATCGCACAAGCCAGGACAATTTTGATTGGAGGTGTGGGAATTTCGATGTGTTTTTCAATGCGAACAGCGACCCGATTCGGAAGGATCGATTCGACCGTCCCTTCTATTTCGTTGCCTTGACCATCAAAAAGAATTATCTTGTGACCTATTTTGAGGCGCAGAACATCTTTCAGATGATGGATTTCTTTTCCGTCGGTTAGAAGGATTGTGTCGTTCCTGAGATCAATGGAGGGACAAAAAAAACGATTCATGAGATTTAAAATTGGTGGATCGGGGGGGGATCGAACCCCCGGCCTCCTGATTGCGAACCAGGCGCTCTCCCAGCTGAGCTACCGACCCATAAGGAAAATATTTAAAAGTTATCATAGCAAAAGCTTATCGTTCTGACAAGGGCGAGAATGATTTCGTTGTGTGGATTAAGAATCGGGAAGAACTGAACTCATGGATGGCGGATGAATTTGCGAATGAAGTTTATAGACAGGATTTGTCGTTGAAGGTTCTTCTTCGTTATAATTAGCCGGATCCGTGGCGTTGACAATAAGAACATCAACATAAAAATTTTTTTCGCCAAGGGTTTCTTCTTCGATCAGTTGTGCATTAAATGAGACCAGGGTCCCGAGTCCGATCTCATTTGCTGCGGCCGGATCCGAACACGTTTGTCCATTGGCAGCCACATTGCAGACTTTTAAGGTTGTCCCATCAAAATCATAGCAGATCCAAGAGTCATCACTCGTGTCTCCTGGTTTTAATGGATTTTGATGTTCTTTTCGTATCCAAAGATAAGCGGCCGGGAGGCCATCGATATTATGCGCTATTCCGGGGTCTCTTGTATTTCCGGTCGCATCATTGATGTCTTTGGTGAGGCGCAGCATGATCATGGAGGTCCGTGCGACCAGAAAAGCATTGTTGGCGACTCCCTGCTGTGTTTGACGTAAAGCCACATCAACGGAAAGCACCCCCAATAAAATGATAATAACAATACTTGATGAAACCAGGAGCTCTGTGAGGGTTAATGCGGTTTTTGATTTTAGGATATTTTTCATAAATTATCTGTTGGCCGGACACCCTGTTGGTCTCGCTTGGCAGGTTGGGCATGTCCCTGCGGAACAATAAGGTGCGTCGTCGGCCGTGACACTCAAGGCCCAACCAGTCGAGCTTGTGGCGCTACAGGTAAAAGAGCCCACGGGATTGTCATAAAAACATTCATAAAGGAAATTATTAGCAATGATATTAAGATGGAAGTCCTGATTGATGTCTGTTAAGGTCATGTTTCGCGGGAAATAAGTTTGACTTCCAGGATCAAAAGCATCTCGGGTCGCTTCAAAATAATTCAGTTGAGCACCGCGAATCGCCATGAGGTTAATTCGTGCGTCCTTTTCCCGGGCGGTTTCTAAAATTTTGGTATATCGTGGTAAGGCTAAAGCCAACAACACCGCAAGGGTGATCATCACAACGATAACTTCAATCAGAGTAAAAGCGATTTTTTTTTGCATTTCAACAAAATTTAATCTGGCCACGCGACATTCAAAGTGACTTTTCGTATTGCATTTTCAATTCCGCCAACTTCGATGCCTTCGACTGTGTAAGTAGCGGTAAATTCGCCGGATTGATAGACGTGGACACTCCCGGGTGCTAGTAATGAATTTGTAGCAGCCCAATCCCGCTGGTCAACTTTGGAACGAAGACTCTCGAGGACTTCCCTTCCCACATAAGCTGCTTGAACCCGGCGTTCCGAACCTTTGGAGGTCGTTCGATTTTGAGTGAATGAGGCTAAAAGCCCGGCTGTTGCAAAGAGAAAAATCATTGCCGCAATCACGATTTCGACCAGAGAAAAACCCGATTTTTTTTGTATTTTAAACATGATTACGGACATCCTCCTGAAGCGACAACACATCCTGGATTGGTTGAACTGATAGCCGCTTGGGTGACCCTCACGGTAAAGACTGTTGCCGGAGCTTGTCGAACCGCTTCACACGTAAATGTGCTTCCTGGAGTTGCCCCTGGCTGGCATGAATAAGTCATTCCGCTTTCAATGATGTTTAATTTGAGATTGGAATTAATGTCGGCAATTGTATGGGTGTCCGATGTCGGCCAATATTCACCATTTTGAACGTGATAGATTTGTTCGGCCGCATGCAAAAGCGTTAAATTTCGCACCGCATCTTTTTCATGGGCCCTCGCAAGTGTTCGTTGATATTGAGGGAGTGCTAAACTCGCCATGATTCCAAGAATGATAATAACGATCATGATTTCAGTCAATGTGAATGCTTTTTTAAACGATTTTTTTCGCATCGAAGACCCTTTCAGCCTTGACTAATGACCTGTCCTTAAAATTTTTGCGCAAATGCCGCTTAATCCTTTTGAAACAGTAAAACAGCTGGTACACGAGCAACTGCCCATAGCGATATTTTGTTCGCCGCAAGAAATGTTTCCCATTTCATCAGTGCACAAAAGATAAATATCTTGCCCATCAATTCTTCTTCTAATCGTAAAACCATGATTGCCACCGATCACTTGGATGTTGGCAAAGTTTTTACCGACATCGGCATTAAATGGATACGAAACATCCAGTTGACTGAATGAGGCTGCTGTGTTTTGAAGAGTACCCCCCACATCGGTTGAGAACCGTTTTAAAGAGCCTACCAGAGTAATTAAAATGCTTTTTCCCTCATTGGCAATAAATTGTTCTCGAATCATCCGATACTGGGGGATAGCGAGAGATGCTAATCCCCCGACAATGATGACCGTAATCAAGACCTCAAAAAGCGTGAATCCCAAATATTTTTTTTGATTTTTCTCCATAAAGATTTATCGGATGTTCGAATAAACACCACCACCACTTTTATGGCCATCTTGATCAATCGAAATCGATGAAGTCCCATCCCCTCCTTCAAGGGTGTTTCGGGTGGCCGATATCGTAAAGGTTGTCGTTGCCGATGTAATACTATAAGAAAAATGAGATCCTTGAAGCTTTCCTGGATCGTCGACATCAAGAGATGTTAATGCACAGTTGGTATATTGAAAGTCGAATAGATAACAGCGGTTCATTGCCTGCCTTAAAATAGAAAGGCTTGTCAAGGCCTCTTGACCTTTCGCGTATTCAACAGTTTTAAAATAACGAGGCATGGCCAGACTGGCTAGGACCCCGATAATAATAACGACAATGATGATTTCAAGGAGTGTAAAACCCTTTGATAGGAGAGATTTTTTTCTTCGCATAAATTTTAGTATATCATTGATTGAAAATTGAATCACCCCTTTTTTTAAAAAAAACAACATCAACGGATTCCGCTAAAAACACCAGTTCCTGTTTTAACGCCGGATTGATCAATGGCGATAGAGGAAGCACCATCTCCGTTATCATAAGTATTTCGTGTGGCCAGAAGCGAAAATGTTGTTTGTCCAACAGAGGAAATGGCATAGGTAAAATGAGTATTGATGGCTGTCCCAGGGTCTTGGACATCGAGAACGGATAAAGAGTCGCAGGTGACAAAAGAATGGTCAATTAAATAACATCGTTCCATGGCGCGGCGTAAAATGGACAGAGACTCAAGGGCTTCTTTACTTTTTGAGGATTCGATGACTTTATAAAAACGAGGGATTGCGAGGCTGGCAATCACGGCTAAAATGATTAAAACGATAATAATTTCAAGTATGGTAAAGCCGTTTTTTTTTGAAATCATGGAGGATTAGGCTGAATGTTTAGGCTTAAACAAAACAACACTTAAAGAGAATTCTCCCTAAGTGTTGTTTTGTTTCAACAAAATACAGAAATTATCGAATGCCTGCAAAAATTGTTGTACCTGACTTGGTCCCTGCCTCATTGATTGAGATCGTTGATGTCCCATCGCCATTTTCAAAGGTATTTCGGGTGGCTCGTAAAGTAAAAGTCGAAGCCCCAACAGCGGGGATTGAATATGCAAAGTGAGCCCCGGTTAATGAGCCTGGATCATCAACATCCAATTGGGTGATGGCATTGCATTTGGTGTAGCTGTTATCCATGAGATAGCAACGGTTCATGGCTTGACGCAGGACTGATAAACTCGTTAAGGCCTCCTGACCTTTTGAATACTCAATTGTTCTAAAGAATCGAGGCATGGCCAAGCTCGCCAAAACGCCGATAATGATAATAACAATGATAATTTCGAGCAAGGTAAAACCGCTCAATTGCTTTAACATTTTTCGCATTTTTTTCATTTCTCCTCCTTGTGTTATTAAGATTTATTGTTACTATGACATGGATTTATAATGAAAACAAGAGTTTTTTTTACTTTTATATCACCCTCTTGTTGTAAATAAATAAATGCTTTCTGAAATTTTTATCCGCCTGTTCCGATTTGGGCGATGCTGAAGATCGGGAGAAACATGGCAACAACGATAATCCCAATTGTAAATCCCATAAAAATAAGCATGATCGGCTCGAAAATTGTTCCGAACCGTTTCATGAAAATTTCAACATAGGTTTGATAATATTCCGCGATTTTTTTTAGCATTTTGCCGAGTTCCCCGGTTTCTTCACCGATGGCGATCATTTGGACCGTCATGGGAGGGAAAAAACCACTCTTTTGCATGGGATCGGCGATGAGTTTCCCTTCCCGAACTTTATTTTTAATGTCATTAATAATTAACTCGCAAGTTTTATTTCCGATCATCCGTTGAGTGATATCCAAGGCATAAAGGATGGGAACACCGCTGTCGACGAGAATTGACATCTGGGAAGTAAACCGTTCTACAACAATTGTTTTAAAAACATACCCGAATTTGGGGAGGGTAAAAAGGATTTCTTCGATCTTCTTTTGACCTTGGGCTGTTTTAGCATAGTTGCGAATAACAAAAATAATGGCAAATATACCAACAATAATAAAAATGAATTTGGAGCTAATAAAAGCAAAAATATTCAAAAGGACCGATGTGATTAGCGGTAATTGAACATTGAATGACTTAAAGAGCGCTTTGAATTTTGGACCGATGACTAGAGCAAAAAATATGATCGCTCCGAAGGCCACAATTAAAAGAATGACGGGATAAAGGATCGCGGATAGGATTGAGCTTCGGAAGGCCTGTTCCCTTTCGAGATAAAAGGCCAATTTTTCTAAGACGGTCGGCATCGTCCCTGCGGCTTCCCCGACCTCAACAAGACTGATCCACAATTGATTGAAAACTTTTGGATGTTTTGCGATGCTGGCACTGAAGGAGATACCCTGTTCGACATCACGCTTTACTTGGGTCAATGTGTCATAAAGCTGTTTTCCATCAACTTGCATGAGGATAACATCAAGTCCACGGATCAGGTTAACCCCCGAATCCAGCATGGTGGCGAGTTGGCGGCACAAAATCAGCAAATCTTCGAGAATGACCTTGTTATGAGTAAATTTACGAGTGGCGACTTGTCCTGATGTCTTTTTCTTTTCATCAGGAGTCATATAAGGTTCGATATTAACAATGAAGTACCCTTGCCTTTGAAGTTTTGTAATAATAATTTCTTTATCAGCCGCTTCCTCAACTCCTGTGACGGCTTTCCCTGTTGCGTCTTTGACTGTATAGGCATATCTAGGCATTCTTCCGTCCCCCCTTGATTAATCTTATCCTAGAGTAACACTTAAAATTTCTTCCAAACTTGTTATTCCTGCTTCAACTTTTTTGATCCCAGAATCAAACAAAGTATCCATCCCGTTTTTACGTGCCACTTCTTTAATTTGCATATAGGGAGCACGATTGGCCACTAAATTTCGAATTTCATCCGACATCCCCATGACTTCGCAAATACAAATACGTCCCTGGTAACCGCTATGATTGCATTCTTCGCAGCCTTTGGCACGATAAATGAGATCAGATTTTAATTGAATTCCTTGGAGTTGTTCAGGGTTTGGTTCATACGGTTCTCGGCATTTGGTACAAAGTTTTCGGGCCAATCGCTGAGCAATGACAGCAACTAAAGAGGGCATCAAGAGGTATGGTTCAATACCGATGTCTAGCAACCGGGAAATCGCAGAAGGCGCATCATTGGTGTGTAAGGTGCTTAAAACGAGATGTCCGGTGAGCGCGGCCCTCACACAGATTTGGGCTGTTTCAAGGTCGCGGACTTCTCCGACCATCATGATATCCGGGTCTTGACGGAGAAAGGCCCTAAGAGCCGAGGCAAATGTCAATCCAATTTCCGGTTTAACGTTCACTTGATTAATATTGTCAATTTTAAACTCGACAGGGTCTTCAATGGTCATGATATTTTTTGTTGGGCTGATACATTCATTGATGGCCGCATAAAGGGTTGTCGTTTTTCCGCTTCCCGTTGGGCCGGTGACAAAAATGAGCCCGTAAGGAGATTTAATTCCCTTGCGAATAATGTCGAGTTGCTTCGATTCAAACCCCAATTTTCCTAAGTCTAAAGGAGTCGATCCTTTATCTAAAATACGCATGACCGCCTTTTCACCCCAGACCGTTGGCACGGTTGAGACTCTTAAATCAACGATACGATCTTCAAGTTTGACAGTGATAGCCCCATCTTGGGGCAGACGTTTTTCAGCAATGTCCAGCTTTGCCAAGATTTTTATACGGGAAACAATGGGAACATGAAGATGTTTTGACGGTGGAGGTATTTCATAGAGCGCCCCGTCGATGCGATATCGTAAACAGGATCGATCTTTAAATGGTTCGATATGGATGTCGCTGGCCCGCTCATCAATTGCCTGGCGAATGATTAAATCGACAAGTTTGACAACGGGGGCTTCTTCTGCCCGAGCAATCAGACTATCGAGACTGAGTTCAGTTTCATCGGCTGTTGGTGCTATTGTCTCGATTGTGTGGGAAACACTATAGGTATCTTGAACCGCCTCTCCTAGTAGAGACGTTTGAGTTACGTCACCATAAAATGTTTCAAGAGCTTTGGCAATATCAGAACGCGTGGCAACGATTAGATTGATATCATATCCTGTCATTTTTTTCAGGTTGTCGACCATCATCAGATCAAGTGGATCAAAGACAGCACATGTGAGGGAATTCATGGTTTTTGAAATCGGCAAAACAAGATTTTTTTGCGCAAAATCACGGGGGATAATGTTTTCAAGCCCTTGATTAGCTTGGGGTTTTAAAAGGCCTGATGTTTTGGAGGCATAAGGTAGACTTAATTGCTCCCCGAGTGCAGCGACGATACCCTCTTCGGTAATAAATCCTAATTTGATTAGGATTTCTCCGATACGGCCGCGTTCCTGACGTTGAATAGCAATGGCCTTCTGTAGCTGTTCCTCAGAAATTAAGCCACGCTGGATTAATAATTCGCCTAATTTAAGATGTGTCATTTACTGTCTTTGTGATTCAATTAATTTTAAGGCCCGTTCGACTTCGCGTTTACGTTTAGAATCCTCAGGGGCTGAACTCCGTTTTTGTTCTCTTTCTAATTTTTGGGGTGTTGTCAATGCCAGTTGATGCGGATTCTCCGTTTCATCGATAATATGCGGTGTAATAAAAACAACAAGTTCTCGTTCTGTCCCTGATTTATCTTTATGCCGAAACGCTGACCCGATAATCGGAATTTCTCCTAAAATCGGAACCTTGGTTCTGGTATCGGCATTATCAGATCGCAAGAGACCACCCAATATAATAGTATCTCCATCGCGAACGCGCAAGATTGATTTTGTTCCTCGTTCTTCGGGATCTTTGAAAGTGACCCCCAGGAATGTTTGTCCCTCCCTGGCTTCGATAACTTTTGGTGCGATGGCCATCGTAATACTTCGTGTCGTGAGGTTAACCTGGGGTGTTACATTGAGGAAAACACCCGTTTCAACTCTTTCGGCTTGAACTGATTGGTTTGTGATGCCTTCCGATCCTTGTGTTTCCGTGGCTGTTCCGATCGCTTCATCTGTTGAGATTTTAATTTGAGCTGTTTCATTGTTCAGTGTAAGGATCTTAGGTCGTGCGAGGTATTTTGTGTCTGTTTGAGTCCGCAGGAATTGCAGGGTTGCCGAAAGTCCAGAGGCATCAATGAGTCCAGAGAAATATTCCCCATCCTCGAAAACATACCCTTTATTTAAAAGACGATTTTGATTCCAGGGATAAACGTGGGCCCTTTGCCCTCCAGTAAACGTCAATGGTGTGTCTCCGATTTTGACACCTAATTTATCAGATGTTTCTTTTGAAATGTCGAGCATTTCTGTTTCAATAAGGACTTGGGGGGTCAGAATATCCAAGCGGGCAATTGTCTGTTCGATCACGGCAAAATTGCTTGGGATATCAGAGACAATTAAACTATTTGTTCTTGGGTCCTCAATAATTTTTCCAAACTCTGTTAATATCGTTTTTAAGGCAGCGGTAATTCCAATGTCTTGTGATGCGGCCGACGATGATTGCGTGCTTGATGAGGCCGTGTCGTCATCGTCTTTATCCTTGATTTTGGCAATCGAAATGGTGTCATTTAACTTGGACGATTTCACTGTCGCATATTTGAGGTTATAAACACGCGTTAGTAATTTTTTCGAAGGACGATCAATGGCCTTGATAATGAAAATGTCGCTATCTGGCTGGATTTCATAAGTTAAATTATTCGCGCTGAGGATTTGCTCCAAGGCCTGTTCGACAGGCACTTTATCGAGATACAGCGTAATTTTCTTTGCGCTGATCTCCTCCGATGCGATGAAATTCATTCCCGACTGTTGGGAAAAGACTTTCATGACATCCATGAGCGCCGCATCTTTGAAATCCATGGAAATTGTTTTGGAGTATTCGGGATAGATAAATTTGCTTGTGGGAGTATCTGATCCAAAACAATTTGTTAATAGTAATAGAGGGAAAATCATCATGAGAAGACCGCACAAACAGACTTGCTGAGCAAGTCTTATTAAAGGAGATCGTTTTTTCATGTTTTTTCCTTTTTTAATTGGTGTTTTTGCCTTTGGTAATGCCGATTGTAAAATATTCTCCTTGAAATAAAACCTTTACGCCAGTTGAATCAATTTCAACAATTTCCGCATCAGCAATAACATCCCCGATATTGGCTACCTGGTTATTGATAATCGCCTGGGGTTTATTGGTGTTCCAAACAAGACCTGCAACGTCTAATTTAGGTGGATTGACAGTCGCTTTGGGTGAACTTGACTTTGGTAGTACGGTTGACGGTTCAGCTTTTCCTGGTGTTAAGGGTTGAACCGGAGGTATTGATTTTTCGATTTTTGGAAGAACAGGTTCCGGATCAACTTTTTTCTCGGGAAGACACGATTTAAAAGGATTCTTAAATTGCAACGTCTCTCGAGGCAATATTTCCGGAATGTCAGGCTTTAATTCTGCAAAAGAATAAATTCCTCCGCAGAGAACCATCAGCACCCCTATTAATAGATAAAATTTTTTTGCCATTTATCGAATAGGATTTATTGAGCCGATATCGACTTCGGCTGTTAAAGAATCATCTTTTTTGTCATCTTGGGAGCCTGGTCTTGCCCAACGTCGACGCGTGTATTGGGTTTGCCCTCCCATGGTCAAGTTTTCAACCCTGAGATTATTATTCGAATTTTCGATGTCGTAAATAAAATACCCGATATTTTCAAAATTTTTGGCAACAATGCTGATCCGTATTTTAACAAGTTCATAAAACTCATTTGTTGTTTGTCCGCTGGGGGAAAAAGTCGAAATTTGGATGTCATTTTTTGTCGCAAACTCATTGAGCTTGCTGACGATACTATTGATATCTTTGGGGCCTTGAGGCAATGTCGCGACAAAATCTTTAAAATCCTTATCCGCTTGCTCTAGGCTAGAGACGGCGGTCATTTTTCCTTCTAACGAAGATATTTCGTCTTTAACTTCAGCCAGTTTTTTGTTTCGTCCAGCAATGATTTGTGACGCGACAAAAAGGGCAATAATAACGATGATGACATTTCCCAGCAAATCTTTTCGTTTTAATAACGTTAAGATAATGTGGCTGATGTTAATGCTTTGTATGTCAATTTGTGTTATTTCTTTTAGGTTCATGAGTCCTCGTTATTCGCAGGTGAGTTGAAACTGGGTTACGATATATTCATTTAAATTTTGTTGATTGGCGGATGCCAAAATAATTTTTTTGAAAATTTTAGAAAAATTTTTATCCAGCCCCATCTTTTCAACCAAGCGGTTGACGATCTTGATTTGGGCGTTCACATCCTCATCATACGCATATCCAGAAATATCGATTGAGATTTTGACATTCGGAGACTCGCCTTCTTTTAAGGACTGTTTTCGGCGTTTTTCTGGAGCCGTTGATGAGGTTGGAGACAAATCTGAACAGGTAATCTTTAAGTTTGTCAGCCAGACACCTTCCGGAAGTATTTCGGGTATGGTATTTAAGAAGTAAGCGACATTGCTTCGTAATCGAACATTTTTCAAGGTCTCAATTTTATTTAAGGCTACTTCATTTTTCTTTTTGATATCTTCGATGGTTAAGGATTCGTAGGGTCCCAGGTGTGTTTTATAGGAAGCAGCCTTTTGGGTATATCCCGAAATAGAAAAATTTAAAACGAAAAATAAGATTATTAGAATAATTGCACAACCTATGGCATATTTGGCTGTTAAAATGTAATTAATGGGAGCTTCCCCAAAGGATTGTACAGGCTGAGATGCTTGCACCCGCGATTTTTCAAGGTCAATATTGACTGGGACAGGAATGGACTTCTGCAATGCGATTCCCCATGCAAAAAGAATTCCCATATTGCCGGAAGCGTTCGATTCAAGCAGAGAATTCAGCAGAATCGGCGTGGTAGGGATTTCGGTTTCCTTGTTGAGGCTTTGAGAGAAACCCTCAGAAGATTCATTTGATAATAAAACGATGCGATCAACTCCTGTTTGCTTATGCTGACGATAGTAATAATCCAAAGAGATCCGAACTTCTTTCGCGAGATTGATGCCTGACTCAGCCGCCAGGTTGGGATCTTTCATCGATGCGGGAAGGCGGAAATCTCTTAAAAACTGCGGAATTCCTTGATTCGTGATAATAATGGTTCCATCTTCTCCTTCAATATGAACAATCGCTACCTTTTCTTTGTTTGTGATAGCTTTTTTAAATAAGAGGATACGCAATAAACTTAAGACAGCGGGCTCAATAAAATTGACCCGTAATCCGACCTGTTCGACAATTCGACAATATCGCTCTAACGCATCAGAACGTATGGCTATGAAAAGAATTTGAATTTTTTTGCTCTTTTTTTCTGTTATCGTGGTCGAATGATAGGCATAAATTAATTCATCTAATTTAAAGGGGATATATCGTTTAACTTCAAATTCGACCACCCCTTTAATTTCAGGAAGAGTCATCCAGGGGATAATAAAAGATCGAAGGATAATATCCCTCGAAGGAAGGGCAAGACTGATTTCAGTCGAATCCATTTGTTTGTCGGATAATAATTTTTGAATGGAATTGGCAACCTTCGGTTCATCGGTCGTGCCGATCGCTGTGAAATTCTTGTTGGGGTCAAACGCATCATAAGGGGCAACAAGGACATTTGCTAAAAGGCGTTTTTTGACCTCTGTAATAGAGAAAGTTGTATCTCCGAAATATATGCCTAAACGTTTTGACTCAGCCATTTTTCCTCTTTTTCAGTTTGATGACAATCGGAATACTTATTGGCCATTTTTTACTTTGCGTGACTGCGCCTTAAGCCATTTATCAACTTCTCTTCGATCGAATCTCCAGACCCCTCCGATTTTAATACCGGAAATTTTCCGTTGATTCAACCAGTTGTAAATCGTTTGTTTCTGGAGCTTAAGGTATTGCGCGAGTTCTTCAACATCAAGTAGGCTGTTTTTCATATTTTTTAATATTTTTAAATAGGTTTCCTTTTTTGCCTTCTTTTTTATCTAGACTTAATTAAACTATAATAGACTTACTTTGTCAAGATTTTTTTATAATTTTTTTTCTTTGATAAGATAGACAAACAAATATAATCAATACAGTTTGGAACTATTTGGATTTGAACGGTTTATGAGATGCGTGTGAGGGGTAAAAAGAAGGTTTTTCTAAAAAGCCGAGTAAATAGGAGTGTTACCGATAATTAACAGTGAAAAGAGAATCCGTCGCATTATTCGGGCCGATATCGCCCCGGTCGACTCGTTCTATCTGAAAAGTAATTCCATCGAGTTCTTCTTCTGGGGGGGTTTTGGCTTCTCCTGTGGTGATTTGCGACA
>CAZAPN010000020.1:12891-15167 GCA_964487145.1 uncultured Planctomycetales bacterium
TTCAGCCTGAATGCGGTCAACTTGGGATTCATCACTGATGAATTGGCTTGAGTTTAGGGATGCAAGACCAACGGCGAGAATAGCCATGACCATGGAAAGGATGAGAACGGTGAGTAAAGCAATTCCTCTATTCATAGGTATAAACCTCTTTCGTGTCTTTTCTTTGCTTTTCAATTTAATTTTATCACGATTTATTTTTCAATCAATAGGATTTTATATGAAAATTATCCAGATTCTTTTTGAGTAGTCGTTGGAATAAGATAGCTTTGGCAGCGTGGACAAGTTTTGATTTCTTCCTTGTCATAATTAAAGAACAAATATGAACAAAATGGGCATTGAATGAGATTCCTGCAGGAAAAAGTATCTTTTGTTTTTCGCGTATCTCGAGTTACAGTCATCCATCGAACAAAGAAAACAGATACGATGATGGAAAGCAAGATCGCAATAGAGTAATAAATATCAATTTTTATCATTAAGTTCAAGTCGAAGCGGTTTATAGGACTCAGTTGCGGGTTCGGGTTTAACAGCTTTTCCTTCCTGTTCTTGTGGTATTTCTGTGATAAATTTCATGGTTGCTTCTCTGTTTATGTTTTTTGAAGATGAATTTGCTGTTATTGAAGAAAAATTCTTATTTTGGCCATCAACAAAAAAAGGCCTTGATTCTTCCTCTCGGCTGACTTTGGGCTGATAAAAAAAGTTTTTTTGATTCCTTTTAAAAGAAGGATTTTCCTGAAATGTAATATCCCTTCTTTGGAGGATGGCCCCTAAAAAGATCATATTTGGCTTATTTTTTTGAGGAATAGGTTTGGCTACGAAGGTAAACATTTGAAATAGGAAAAGGTGACCTACAAACGACAGCAATAATCCAATGATAATGATGTTCCGATGGCCCATGCTTATTTTTTATTTGTTTTTTTCCGAATTCACTAAAGAAATAGATCAACATTCATCCAGCAATAATCATTGCTCTTGGTCCGTTGCAATACTGATTTTTTCAAGGCCGAGGTCTCTTCCTAAATCCCAAAGTTCAACAACGCGTCCCAGCGAGGCTCTTCTGTCGGCTTTAATCAATAAGGGGCGATTTTGATTTAATGGCTTTTGAAGCTCTTTTTTAAGTTCCTTGATGGTAACGATGGTGTTGTCCAGAAGCATAATATTTTCGCTTGATAAAACAACGGTGAGATTGTCTTCCTTAATGATATCGCTCGTGATGGCTTTGGGTAACTTAACCTTAATCCCCGATTGGAATACGAAGCTGGATGATAATACATAAAATACTAATAGAAGGAAAATAACGTCAATTAAAGGCGTTAGAATTATCGGTTTCAACCCGTGTTCAAAGGTTAAATGGCATTTAAATTTCAATCTAAACTTCCTTTCCTTACGGCTTGAGCTTCGGCCGCTTGCGTGCACAGATTGAGAAGTTCTGTGGCTCCCCTCTCCATTTCGATGATAAACGTGTTGACTCGGTTTAGAAAATAGTTGAAGGCAATAAATGTGGGGATGGCGACTAGTAACCCTGCCACAGTCGTCAGAAGGGCCTCCCAGATTCCTCCGGCCAAGTCTTCAGGGGTAATGGGATTCAGAGATGTCGCCCGGACTTGGATCGTATGAAAACACGTGCAGATTCCCGTGACAGTCCCGAGTAATCCCAGCAATGGAGAAATATGGGCAATGGTGGAAAGGGCATTTAGCCATCGTTCAAGCTTGGGTATCTCATAAAGGCTTGCGTCTTCCATGGCTTCCTTGATTTCATCCCGTGATGATCCATACTTTAAAAGGCCAGCTTTAAATATCATGGCCAAAGGGGAATGTGTTGATTCACAGCGTTGGACGGCTTTGGTGATATTGTATTGCTTGACTTGCTCAAATATAGCATGTTTAAATTCGGGAATATTGATATCAATCATTGAGAAATAGATGAGTTTAGCGATGATAATGGCAAGACCAAAGAATGAACACAAGACAATCGGAATCATGATCGGCCCGCCCGCTTTCATGATCTGCCACAGATTCATTTCCCAGATACCCATGGTTTAACCTCTTTCCGTTCTTCCGTTTTCTAAATTCTTTGGTTTTTGTGTTGGAATTGATACATTCAATCCGTTCATTGGCAAAATTGACTTCATCGGTTCCATAATCAATGATTTTTCCGTAAATGGTCTTCGCATTTTCCCAGTCTTCCGAATCTTCAAAAATTCGGGCAATCCGTAAATAGGCCTTAATAATCCAATACGTGCTTTTGGGATAGAGATACGGTATTTTAAGGTATTCAT
>CAZAPN010000021.1:0-14956 GCA_964487145.1 uncultured Planctomycetales bacterium
ATTTTTCTTTAGGGATCAGTTTTCCATATAAATTTTAGCGGTCTTCTGTGAGTGTAAATTGTGGGCCCCCTGTCCCATCGGGACAGGGGGCCCATTTTTATATCACTTACACTAGTCCATTTTCATCATTTTATTCATGCGGGGTTTTGGTATAATTTAATGACGGTTTGGGTGGCGATTGGCAATGTTAATCACCACCCAAGGCACGAATTAACCCAGCGCCCTGCGCCGTATGGCGCAGGGCGCTGGGAAACACCTCAGGATTCAAAATAAAATTCATGAAAAAGATCATTATTCCAATTTTTGTATCTATGTTAGGATTGTCTATGCCCTCATCCGCCCAAACAGACGACTCCTTTTCTTCTCTTCGCCAGAAAATGGTCGTTGACCAGATCGCTTCCCGCGGCATTAAAGATTCCAAAGTCTTAGATGCGATGCGGAAAGTTCCTCGGCACCTTTTTGTTCCCGAGAATCAGCAATCCGCGGCTTATGAAGATTATCCTTTGCCTATCGGGCAAGGGCAAACGATTTCCCAGCCCTACATTGTGGCCTATATGACAGAGGCCGCCCGATTAACACCGAACGATAAAGTCCTTGAAATCGGAACCGGTTCCGGATATCAGGCCGCGATTTTAGCGGAAATCGTTAAAGAAGGTTATAGCATAGAAATCCTAAAGCCTTTAGCAGATTCCGCCTCTGAAATGCTAAGAAATTTAGGGTATAAAAATATCACGGTCATTTGCGGTGACGGTTATGAAGGCCTTAAAGAACAAGCCCCGTTTGACGCGATTATTGTGACCGCGGCCCCACCGGAAATCCCTTCGAAACTTGTGGAACAGCTTAAAGTGGGGGGGCGTATGGTGATTCCGGTCGGTTCTTTCTTTCAGGAATTGTATTTGTTGACAAAAACAGAAACCGGAATAAACAAACAACAGCTTTTGCCTGTCCGTTTTGTGCCGATGATTAAGGGTAAAGAAACCAAATAGGAAAATATTCCAATGCTCGCTATTTCTACCGAATGGAAGTACAAAAAAGATGTGAACTTGAAGCAAATGTTGGCGGATGTGAAGTCCGCCGGTTTAAACGCCATAGAATTGGGTTATCAATGGCTTAAGCCGCAGCTTGAAGAATTGATTCCTCTTCTTCAAAAAGAGAGCATTGAAGTTGCCTCGATTCACAATTTTTGTCCTGTTCCTTTCGACGGGCCCTCCCCGCGGCATTGTTCCAATTTTTATCGGGTATCTTCAACGGATGAAGACGAACGAAAAAAGGCTGTATTGTGGACCCAAAAAACAATTGATACCGCCGAAAGAGTAAAGGCGAAAGTTGTTGTCCTTCATGCCGGCACGATCATGGCCGATGACGACCCCAGTTCTGAATTTTTGAACATGGCGCGCCAAGGAAAGCGCGGCACAAAAGAATTCGCGGAGTTGCGCGCCAAACTTTTGAAGGCCCGCGAAACGGCCAAGAAGCCTTTTTTGAACGCGTTAGAAAAAAGTTTTTCAGAAATCCTTCCCTATGCCCAGGCTAAAAATATCAAGATCGGTTTAGAAACCCGCTATTATCCGATGGAGATTCCCAATCACGAAGAAATTGGTCATTTTTTAAATCTCTTTCATTCTCAGAATCTATTTTATTGGCATGACGTCGGGCACGGTGAAGTGAATAGCCGTTTGGGGATAACACCGCATTTGGATTATCTGCGCAGTTATGAAAAATATTTGATTGGGATGCACATCCACGGGATCAATGATATCAAGGACCATTTTGCGCCTTTTCAGGGCGATTTTGATTTGATGACAATCAAAGATTTTATTAAAAAAGCCGAATATCAAGTGATCGAGTCCCATGCAACGGCGAGTATTGAGGATATCCGGGCCGCTGTCAGCAAACTTTCCCAATTGTAAGATTTTGGAGCCGCGGTTTTTATGTGGAAATTTATCTCGCAAAAGAAAGAAGCTGTTTTGAAGAAGAGGCTTTTGCAATCATTCCGTCACGAGATCGAAATGAATTTGGAAAATTATCACGTCATGGACCAGTTGAGTTGTCCCAAGCCTTTTTTTGTGAAGGCCTGGCAGGTATTGAAAGACAGCCCTGATATTGTTCTCGATCCCGCGGTGCTGGCCTATGGCAAAGCGCTGGAAGATTTTAATTGCGCTTTCGAAGATTTTTTGAAATATCAGGAATGGTATTCTACAGACATTGACCATAAAACGCAGGCGAATGCGCGTATGCTGAATGATAAAAAAGATCATGTGAATGACTTGCTTCGAGGCCTCGGGCCTATCATTCAATTGGCCCTGAATAATTTTTCACAAAAAGTTGTTTTCCGATGACTCTTCTTGAAGCCATCCAGACAGATATCACAACATTAAAAGTGGATGCCATTGTCAATGCCGCCAATACAACCCTTTTGGGCGGAGGAGGTGTTGACGGCGCTATCCATCGCGCGGCCGGCCCCCGATTGTTGGCCGAATGCAAAACATTGGGGGGATGCGAAACAGGAGAGGCCAGAATGACAAAAGGATATGATCTTCCGGCGCAATATGTCATTCATACCGTTGGCCCGGTGTGGAACGGCGGCAACCGTCACGAAGCTGAATTATTAACAAATTGTTATGAGAATTCTTTGCGTGTCGCCATGAAGAACAATATTAAAGTCTTGGCTTTTCCGTCGATCAGCACAGGGGCCTATCGTTTTCCGTTTAAACAAGCGGCTTCGATTGCCGTCGACACGGTGAGAAAGTTCACAACCGAACATCCGGTTTTTGATAAAGTGATTTTTGTGTGTTTTAAAAAAGAAGATTGGGACGTTTATCAGGAATTACTGGCACGGGGTTAAAACAAATAAGATTCTATTCGAGGGTCAAGGGGGCCGTGATGGACAAAAGCTTTGCTTCGGCCTTCTTTTTGTTCTTGAAGTGATGGGGATAAGACGCATCAAAATAGATGCAAGAGTTCCTTAAAAGGCGATAGTGTTTTGAATCAATCACAGCTTCGATGTCGCCGGTCAAAACATAAACGAATTTATCGGAGTTGATTTTATTTCGCGTGTTTTCTGTTTGCCCTTGCGGTTCTATTGTGATAAGCTCGGGAAGCATGCGTTTAAAAGATAATTTTTTACCAAGGACTTGGTAGGCAGCGGATTTATAAAAGGAGATATTTGAATCGTCTTTGGTGTTAAAGATTTCAATCACCGGGTCTGATGTCTTGATTTTTTTAAAAATTTCAGATAGGTCAACCCGGAGGGCGAAAGCGAGTTTCGCGTAAGTTTCAATTGTTCCGACGGTTTTATTGCTTTCGATGCGGGAAATGGTTTGCGCGTTCACGCCGCTATGGCGGGATAATTCCGAGATCGAAAGGCCTTTTTTCTTCCGAATTTCCTGGAGACGGTTGTTGATTTTGACATCGAGTTTGGCTTCATTCATATTAATGACGGCGTGATTTATGGAACCTGCCTTCAGCAGGTTCCATAAATCGCATGCCGGAATTAACCTCAACAGACCTTTTTTTCAGGGCTGTTGAGGATCATGTAAATAGTTCGATTTTTTCAGGGATTGCAAAGAGCTAATTATTTATTTCAAGAGCAATACCCTGCCGTATGAAACATCAGTGTTTATTATAATCAAGATTTGGTTATTTTCAATCAATACCTTTACGGGATAGATTCGATTTCTATGAACGCAGATGGTCGCAGATTACACACAGATTATCGCCAATTGTCTTCCTTTGTTCTGATCGGCGAGGCTCGCATATAGATTCTCGCAGATATTTTGATGACTTTCTGCGTAAATTCGCATGAAATTTGCGTAAATCCGCGTTCATTGTTGTTACAAAAAAGTCCGGATTTCCTTGTGAGATTATAAAATGAGATTATTTTGCTTTTATCGGAGTCAAAATGAAAAATGAATTAAAAATTGAAAAACTTCCTTTGTTTTCACCGCGAAAATTTGTTCCGGACGGGACGAATCTTTGTTCTCCGGCTGAGGTCGAACAATTATTCAAGATCCTTTTGCTGGAGCCGGTTGACTCCGCATCCGATTTCAAGCAATGGCTTTTGCATCTTTCTGAATTTGAGGCCGCCTTGTCGCAGCAAGAAACGATCCTTTATATCCAAATGACTTGCCAGACTGACGATGAAAAAAAGGCCCAGGCCTATACTCGATTTATTGAGGACGTCGAGCCCATCAAAAAATCTTTTGAAGACAAAATCAATCACAAATACTTGGAATCCCGACAAAGATTGGATGTGGACCCGAGGGATTATGAGGTTTTGGACCGCTCGGTCAAATCCGATATAGACATCTTCCGGGAAGAGAACGTTCCCCTGGTAACTCAAGATATCCTGTTGTCCCAAAACTATCAAACCCTGTGCGGGGCCATGACGGTTTCTTTTGATGGGAAAGAGCAGACGTTGCCCCAGATGTCCAAATATTTATTAGAACCTGACAGGGCCCTTAGGGAAAAGGCCTGGCGACTGGTCGCTGAACGGCGTTTGAAGGAACGTGAAAAGTTAGACCGATTATTTGATGAGATGTTGACCTTGCGCCATACTATCGCGCGGCAAGCCGGCCTTGACAACTTCCGTGATTATCAATTTAAAGCATATCATCGATTTGACTATACTCCGTCGGATTGCAAGAATTATCACGACGCTGTTGGGACCTATGTTGTTCCGATTTGGCAGCGTCTTTTAGAAAAAAGGCGAAAAGACTTGGGTCTTGAAAGGTTAAGACCGTGGGACCTGGGGGTCGATCCCGCGGGACGTCCGCCTTTAAAACCGTTTTCTGAAGTTGAAGAATTGATTTCAAAAGTTTCCGATGTCTTTGGGCGAATGGACTCCCAATCCCATGCCCAATTTAAAAGTTTTATGGATTTAGGATTATTGGACCTCGCCAGCCACAAAGGCAAGGCGCCCGGCGGGTATCAGTCGACCTTGGCCGAGGCGCGAAAACCGTTTATTTTCATGAATGCCGTTGGGACGGATGATGATGTCCGTACGCTTCTTCACGAAGCGGGCCACGCGTTTCATGTGGAGGCCTGTGCGCATCAACCGCTTTATCAATACCGCCATGGGCCTATGGAATTTAATGAAGTGGCTTCGATGTCCATGGAATTGATGGGCGGGGAATTTCTTTCTGTGTTTTATGGACCCGAAGATGAGAGGCGTTCCAAAGAGAATCATTTAGAGGACGTGGTGTATATCCTGACCTGGGTCGCGATTGTTGATAAGTTCCAGCATTGGCTTTATGAAAATCCTTTTCATTCGCAAGAAGAACGCCAAAAAACCTGGGTCAAGATTTATAGCGAGTTCGGAGGAAGCTTCCTTGATTGGGAAGGGCTTGAGGGTGCTTTGGTCTATTTGTGGCATCGGCAACTCCATATTTTTGAAGCACCTTTTTATTACATTGAATACGGAATTGCCCAGATTGGCGCGCTCCAGGTTTGGGCGAATTTTAAAAAAGATCCAAACTCAACCTTGAGGGCGTATAAAAAAGCTTTGGCCCTGGGCGGTTCGCGGCCTTTGCCGGAGATTTTTGCGACAGCAGGCCTTAAATTCGATTTTTCAAAAGAGATCATTCGGCCTCTCGCGGAACACATTCAACAAGAATTGCTTTGCAATTAAGTTATGGCTAAAATTTCTTTTCCTATTGAAGTGATGATTGAACGGCTTACTGCGACCGGCGAAGGCGTCGGTTTTTATGACGGGATTCCGGTGTATGTTTATGGTTTGCTGCCCGGGGAAAAGGGTTTAATACAGCCGCGCCGGAAAGTCACGCGAAAAAAGATTGAAGGTTATTATGATTCGATTTTGGAGCCGGCGGATTTTCGACGAGAACCCCGGGAGGAGCATTTTTTAAGCTGCAGCCCGTGGCAAGTGGTCCCCGAAAATAAACAGCGTGAGTATAAAAAAAGTTTGGCCGTGCAACTTTTTAAGCCTTTGATGAACGGAAATTTGGTCGCAGAACCGGAAATCGATTCAACGGATTTAGTTTGGGGTTATCGCAATAAAATGGAATTTAGTTTTGCCGAAGATAACGAAGGGAAGCTTGCGACCGCTTTTTATCAGCGTTCAAAGTATAATCGTTTTGCGGTCGCTTCCGGATGCCGGCTTTGTCCTGACACAGTGAATGAATGTCTTCAAAAAATTGTCGGCATCTTGCGCGAAAAAGGTTTTTCCAAATCAGATTTCAAGAACTTGGGTTTCCGCTATTCGTTTATGGAAAACCAATGTTTGGCCACCTTGTATGTGAAAAGGGAAGATTTTCCTGTTTTTGATGTTTCGATCGATCATGTGGCGGGCTGGCGGATTGTGTATTCCACCCCGCTTTCTCCGGCGGCGTGCGTGACAAAGGTCTTGCATGAACAAGGAAGAAATTCTTTGCTTGAAAAGGTTAATGGGTTTTCTTTTGAATATCCGATGGATAGTTTTTTTCAAATCAACCCTTTGACCTTTGGCCTTGTTTTGGATTTTGTCAAAGAACATAAGCACGGGAAAAGCTGTTTGGTCGATTTGTACTCTGGGGTTGGGACGTTTGGTATCGCCCTTTCAAAATTGTTTGAGAAGGTTGTTTGTGTCGAATCAGATGCCTTGGCCGCAGAAATTATCGAGAAGAACAGTCTGAGGAATAATGTTAAAAATATTTCGGTTATTTCTTCTTTGGCGGAAAAAACAGTTTTAAAAGAAATTTTTACCTTGGCGGACACGTTAATCGTTGATCCTCCCCGCGGCGGCTTGCATCCCAAGGTGACAAAGGCCATCAGTGATTTCGGCCCTCAACATTTTATTTATGTTTCGTGCAATCCTGTCACGCAGGCCCAGGACTTTTCACAATTAAAACAAAACTATGAGATCGCAGCCTGGCGTTTGTTCGATTTGTATCCGCAGACCCCGCATGTGGAAAGTGTTTTGGTCCTGGAGAGAATTTAATGATAATATTCATTGTTATTGACTTTTTCTAAACCAATATTCAAAGGTAAGTCAATTTTTCGCTTTATTTTCTGGTATTCGTTAATATTAGTTGTACAAAGCTCAATAAGAAGGAGAAGTTTCTATGAGAGTTTATCTCGTCCGCCACGGTGATGCTGTCCCTGAATCGGTTGATCCCGATCGTCCGCTTTCTATCCAAGGCCAAAAAGAAGTCAAGAAAACGGCAGACTTTTTAGAAGGAGTTGGGGTGAAGGTGAATCTTTTTATTCATAGCGAGAAACTGCGGGCGAAACAAACCGCCCAGATTTTGCAGCAAACGCTTAATCCCAACGCCAAAATGGTTGCCAAAAAGTATTTAGCGCCTTTGGATTCGATTGATAAGATGTATAATGAAATTGCCTCGATCACTGAAGATTTCATTTTGGTGGGCCATGTCCCTTTTTTAGTCAAATTGGCTTCCAAGTTGATGACCGGAAGACAAGAAGATGAAATAGCGGTTTTTCAAACCGCCGGTGTGGCGGCTTTAGAAAAAAGCGCAACCCATGGCTGGCAGCTGGCCTTTTTTATCAATCAGGAGGAAATTCGGTAATATGCCTTTGCCCGATGTATTTCTTGAACGTTTAAAAAAGATTATTCCCCCGGAGTGTTTTGATTCGGTCTTGAAAATTTTCTCGAACGAAGAAGCCTTGGCTGTTCGCGTCAATACTTTAAAATCCCATAAAGACAAGGTGCTTTATTTTTTTCGACAGCAGGGTTTGCCCGTCGAAGAGGTCCGATGGTATCACGACGCTTTAGTTTTGGGTGATATGAACAAGCGACAACTGGGCGAAACATCGCTTGTGAAAAATGGTTTTGTCTTTATGCAAAGTCTTTCGAGCATGCTCGTCCCATTGATTGTGGATCCTAAACCAGGCGAACATATTTTGGATATGTGTGCGGCCCCGGGTGGAAAAGCGACCCAGATGGCGGCCATGATGCAGAACCAAGGAAACATTTTGGCGTTGGACAGTGTCCGTGACAGATTTTTCCGGTTAAAAGCCATCGTTGATTTGCTGGGGGCCGACATTGTCGAACCGCGGCTGATGGATGGACGGCGTTTTAGCCGAGGGGTCAATTTGTTCGACAGGATTTTGGTGGACGCACCGTGCAGTAGCGAGGGGAGATTTAAAATCCATGTTTCAAAAACCTATGACTATTGGAGTTTTGCAAAAATCAAAGAGATGTGCCATAAGCAAAGGGAACTTTTGATCAATGCCAGCCGTTTTTTAAAACCCGGGGGGACGTTGGTTTACTCGACGTGTACTTTTGCCCCTGAAGAAAACGAAGGGGTGATTGATTGGCTCTTAGAAAAGACCAAAAATACTATGCGGGTCCTTCAGCCGGAGAATTATCCTATCGCCACTTATCCTGCCCTCAAAGAATGGAACAATAAGACCTTTCATTCTCAAGTTTCAAATTGTGTTCGCGTTCTTCCGACAGAAACCATGGAAGGTTTTTTCATTGCGAAGCTCATGAAAATGATTTAACGTGATTCAGTCGAATATTAAAAAAAGAGCAGTGATTCAAAGCCCCACGGCAGGAAGGGTTTGTTTTCGTTTTTTTAGGGGGTTAAATGTTTTTTTAAAAAAATCCCGCCGGTACCGGATATTTCCCTATTTTGTTAAGGGCCATCCCGCGATCAAAGATACGATTGAAGCCCTGGGTGTTCCTCACGTGGAAGTAGGGTCTATTCTTGTTGACCGCCATCCTGTTGATTTTTCTTATCAACTCCAAGATCAGGACCATATTTTGGTCTATCCGCAGGACCTTCGTTTGCACCCCAAGAAAAAAGGAGTCCTGTCCTCTTTGCCCCCAGAGCCCCTCAAATTTGTTTTAGATAGCCATCTGGGGAAATTGATGAGGCATTTACGTTTGCTCGGATTTGATACTGTTTATCGCAAGGATTTCCCGGATGAAGATATTGTCCGTATCGCGAAACGACAGAACAGGGTTGTCTTAACGCGTGATGTGGCTTTGCTGAAGAACAAGATGGTCCGTTACGGATATTGGGTCAGATCTCCGGATCCGACAAAACAGATTAAGGAGATCCTGAGTCGATACAAGATCCATCTAAAAAATATTAAACCATTTCGCCTTTGCCTAGAATGTAATGGTAAAATAAAACCCATAGCGATGAAAAAGATTTCTGACCGCTTGCCGCCGCTGGTCCGGGAATATTATCGGCGATTTTTTATCTGCCGACGGTGCCGGAAAATTTATTGGCAAGGGTCTCATTATGAAAACTTGGTTCATTTTATTCAAAGGTTAGCTGATCAATAAGGAGTCATATGTTTATTCTTGTTACGATTGGTTTTTCTTATCTCATTTATTTGGACGCGAAAACTTTTCGAAGAAGGGCCCCGGACCTTTATGATGAGCATTTTGTTTCCAGGCCCACGAACTGGCTTTTTTCATCCTTGTTCCTTCTTTTGTTTGCCTTGCCGATTTATTTATTAAGGAGGTTCAGGTTCGAAAAAGAATTTTTCGCCCGGCAAATTGCGACCCTTTATCTGGATGAGGCCCGCGACGAAGAAACAACCTGGCAATATACAAACGATGCCTGTGGGATTGTTTTGATTTGGTCATTTTTTGTTTTGATTTTCGTTGTCATCCTTCAGGCCTTGAGTCATTTTTTTAATGTCCTCGACCTTGAACTCAATCAATCCATGATCTTAGCGGTTTTTTCTTCTCTATTGATGATAGGTCTTATCTTTAACGTGACCCGCAAATATCCTTATGATGGTTTTATGACAACCGTGGGATTGAGGCGCCGACACGCCCCGTGGATAACACTGTTGGTTGTTCCGTTTTTTATTGGGGTATCTTTGGCCGCGCTGGGGGCAAACATCATGATGACAAGACCTGAAACCCCATCAACCCCCATGAATCGGGCCCTGGAGGCGGTTGATTCGCCTTTGGTTTTGTTGGTTTTCATGGCGATTGCCATCCTTTTTGCCCCGCTCCTTGAAGAGATCATTTTTCGGGGTTACTTTTTTTCCATTCTCAAAAAGCTCAAAGGCAAAAAATTTGCGATTGTCTTTATCACTTTGATCTTTGGGATCTTGCACGTTGACCAATATTGGGGCGACTGGCTTGCGATCTTTGTGGTGGGCCTCATGGGATTCAGTTTGACTCTTTTGCGCTCCTGGATCGGTTCAACCATCCCCAGCATTGTCATGCATTATACGTACAATTTTTTTATTGTTTTTATACCGATTTATACTTTAATTTTTTCAAATCTCGCGTTTTTTGAGTATCAGGTCCTGTATCCTTATTTGACCACGCAGAAAAAAGAAGGACTCCTTCTTAAAAGCATTAAGATCCAACCGGACAATATGGATGCTTATAATGATTTGGCTTGGCTTTATGCCGAAGATGGAACGAATTTAAATCAGGCGCTGGATTGGATTGACGCCGCCTTGTCGATGAAACCTCTGGACCCGGGTTATTTGGATACTAAAGCAGAAGTCCTCTATAAAATGGGACGTTACGATGAGGCGATTGGGATTGAGCAAGATCTTGTTATCAAGAATCCCGATAGTGAGCTCTTTAAAACACAATTGGAGAAATTTCTTAGGGCGAAAGAGGACGGCGGTTTGTAAAAAGAGTTTTGGTTATTTCTTCTCGATCAGGGCCTTCATGTGCTCGATCAACTTCGGGGGATCGACAGGTTTTGTGATGAAGTCATCCCAACCCATGTTGTATTTATCCATGAGAGAATCTTTGTAAGCGGTAATCATGAGGATGAAGGGTCTTGGTGCAACAATTGTTTCTTGCCGTTTTTCTTCTTCGGCCCGGATTTTGCGCAGGATTTCAAATCCGTCCATTTCGGGGAGGGTCACATCGAGCAAAATAAAATCAAAGAATTTTTTTGTTCGACGGGATTTTTGATAGGTTTTGATGGCCTTGAGGCCGTCCACGGCGGTTGTACAATGGGCAATGTTTTCGAGGGCGCGGACGATCTGTTGGCAGTTTGTCAGATCATCATCAACCACCAGAACATTCCACATATTTTCAGATCTCCTTATTGGCGACACCGTCAATAGATTAATCCTTTCGCGAAATGTTGTCAATATATTCATCCGGAAAATCTGTTAAACGAAAAGTCTTTTTTGGAAATGGTTGGGATATTTTGGGTTGAAGCCGTTTTAGGAAAGAGATGAATTTAATAATTTTTCCTTGCATTAAGGTTTTTTTATCTTACAATAAGGGCAAAGAAAAATTTTATCCGGGTCAAGGGGCTTCGGCACTAACAAAAGATGTTTTGAAACAGGAGGAAGACAGAATGAAAATTGAAGAGCTGAAGGAGCTGTTAAAAGATAAGCGCGTCATCGAAGAAATCAACAAACATCTTTGGATCGAAAGCCAGAAGGCCGGATTTAATATTGGTGTGGAACGCGCCACTGATGAGTGGTTGTCCCTCTATGCCGAAGGGTGGATGAAGTATCATATGCCCGAACGATATGAGTCTTTTAAAAGAAAAGATGATAAGGGTAAGAAAAGATAGGTCGTTTTAGAGGGGAGATTTTTTCAGGGGCCCTAGCCTGTCCCACATGGGACAGGCTAGGGCCCCTGAAGTTTTTAAGGCCTTCTCTTAACGGCAAAAAATCCAACAACGATAAGACACAGCAAACTCAACCACGCCCCTCCATAAAACGATTTCGGATGGAAAACGAACTTGACTTGATGGACCCCTTCCTCCAGGAAAACCGAACGAATCAGATAGTCCGTAATAAAAATCAGACTTTCTTTTCCATCCACATAAACCTTCCAATCGGGGTGATAACTGTCGCTCAAAACCAAAAATCCCGGATTTTGTAATTTGGCCGTAATCACGACTTCATTCGGCTCATATTTGATGATTTCCGCTTGCGAATCATCATGCAAAGGAACCTGTCCAAGTTCTCGAAGGATCTCCGGCATTATTTTATGCTGAAGGACGACCACTTCGTTCAAATGATCTTTCATCCGGCGAAGTTCCTCAAAGATACGATCATCTTTTTCTTCAAACACGGCCCGGTGGACAATAAAAATGCGCGGAAAGGCGTCCGGTCGTTTAAAAATTTTGACCTCATCGTTATAAATCGGTTTTGGGAAATCAGGGCTTTGGGCGGCCGGGAGAATGCGTTCAAGGTTTTTATTCGCGATGGTGTAAACGACATTAAGGAGATTGAGATAAGGCTGAGGCTCGGAAAACAGGGTTATCGGTAATGCCCTGACGGCCGGAGGTCTTAAATTATTTTGGAAAAGGTCTTTGACCACCAAATTGTTGATAAAAGCAACAAAGCGTTTGGGCACCAGTCCAAAGAAAATCCCGAAATCATCCACTTGAAAACCCGACGCTGTGTTGGGATAAAACGCCCAAAAGATCCCGTAAGAACGAATCCGTTCGGAATGATTTTTTAAGAATTCAATATAAGGGACTTTCGGAAATGAATCAAAGCGGTTGACTCGTTCCCGGTGGATATAGAGGAAAAGCTCTAAAAAGATCGCCGAGATAATGATCGCTCCGATAATTTTCCTTGTGACAAGCTGATGGTCTTTGAGGTAAAGGATGATTTGAAACAGGATTAAGACCCCAAGGCTAAAGAAAGTGGCCCGCAGGGAAATCGAAAAGTGATCGGCCGAACGAACATAGATTAAATGAGCCAGCAAGATAAGCCCTAGCCCGAGGCTAAAATACAGGCCTTGTTTAAATAATTTTGGGCGAAGCATTAAATAACGTATTCCCATCCCGGCCAAGATCGCCATAATCAGGGCAAAAATAAAAGTCGTGTGAACATAAAACCGCGTGATGCGAATGATCGGAAGATATCCGATCCAGTTAATGATAGGTACGGCATAACATTTAGCAATAATGATAAAGCCCAGGATCCCTAAAAAATAATTTAATTTTTGTTTTTGGCTTTTGAGCAATCCTAAAAAGGCCAAGGCGAAGGGAAGGATTCCGATATATCCGCCCCACCAACCGGCGAAGGTAAAATCAAATTTGAGTGTTTCGCGTTGGAAGAAATGCGGAATGACAACCGTCATCATCCGGTTTTGAAATTCTCCGGTCGTGAGCCCAATATTTTCCGGATGGGCGTGCCAAAATTCGGTGGCCATGTTTCGCAAAAAAGGAAATAAGATCATCGCGGACAGACCCAGCCCCAAGACATAAGCGATCCCTAAAAAGAAAAGTGATTTTTGGAGAGGGGGTTTGGGACGGATGGTGAGTAAACGGTAGATAAAAAAGAGAAAACCGAAAAGATTGACGAAAAACGTATTTTCAGGATGCCCGCCGTAAAATGTGGCCGCAACCGCCAATGCCACGAGGGCCACATTCCTCAAACACGTTTTCCTGAGAAGATATTCGAGTGTCAAAATAAGCAACGGTGTCAGGATGTTCACATTCGCCAGCCAATATTGAAGAACAACCATGGGGCCGCTGAGCATATAAATGATCGCCGCCCCCAGCGAGGGGATGGGTTTGAATTTTAGCGCGCGCATCATCCAATAGGTGAAAAGTCCGGCGAGGAAAAATCGCATCAGAATCATGATATCCCAGGCAACCCTTTGCGGGAAAAGATACATGATCCAGCTGACCGGGAAAAACATTCCGGTTTCTATCATCGCAATCAAAGGAAACCCGCAGCCTTGATGAGGATTCCATAGAGGAAGGATCCCTTTTTTTAAGCTTTGTTTAATGAATTCATAAATGGGTTCTTCTTGGACGGGGCTGTCGGTCCCGTTGACCGGAATGAATTTGGGCTTGTTCTGTTCTTGGCCATAGGCGCCGGATGGAAGGGCCTGCGAATTGGCGGTCGTGACCTTGAAAGTTTTTCCGAAGAAAATAACATCATAAAAAGAGATACCCACCAGAATAAAAATAATCAAACCGATGAGGAAATTCTCTTTTATCTTTTTTGATTTCATGGAAGTTATTATATCATTTTTGCCTTGTGGCAAAAGAAATATGACATCTAATCGAAAGCCCTGATTTTGGCTAAGATTATGTAATATATTTTGCTGACTTTTGAACGCAGATATCTGCAGATTCCCCGTCTCGCCTTCGGCTCGCCGAGGCGGACACACAGATGGTCGCAGATTCATCCCTACCTGCCGGCAGGCAGGTGCGAAAATCTGCGTTTGATTTGCGTTAATATGCGTTTACTCATTATCCATTATCTTTGGCTAAAACAATACCGGTTTTAATCCATTTTGTGATATTCTAATAATCAATATTACGGATTTAAGTCATGGCGATTTCCCTTTATATCCACATTCCTTTTTGTCAATCCAAATGCCCGTATTGTTCTTTCCCGGTTTGTGTCGGGAACGAACATCGTAGCGACGAGTATCTTGCCGCCTTGGCGATAGAGGCCAAGCCATATCAAGGATCAACGGTTGAGACCATTTATGTGGGGGGAGGGACTCCGAGTGTTCTTGAAGAGCCACAACTTATTCAATTGGTCGAATTGATCCGGAAAAATTTTCGATACAAAACTGATGCGGAATTCACTATCGAAGTTAACCCGGCGAGTTTTAATTTTTCAAAAGCGAAATTGATGTCTTCGTTAGGATTTAATAGAATAAGCCTCGGGGCCCAATCGTTTCATCAAAAGTATCTGGATTATTTAGGCCGGACGCATACCCCCCAAGACATTGAAGAATCTTTTACGGATTTACGAAAAGCGGGGTTTAGCAACATTAATCTGGATTTGATGTTTTCTTTGCCGGGAGAAACCGACCAAGAGATAGCGGAAGAGATAGAGCGTCTTTCGGAATTAAACAGCGAACATCTTTCGCTTTATTCTTTGAACATCGAGAACAAAAGTTTGTTTTATGTGAAAAAAGTCCAGCTCGAAGATGATGATCTTCGGGCTCGACAATATCTCAAGGTGATTGGCGGCCTTCAAAAAAAGGGATTTCAACAGTAGGAGGTTAGCAATTTTTCCAAGCCCGGCTATTCCTCACGGCACCATCAGATTTATGGGCGGGGCGACA